>JAOUFY010000085.1 GCA_029857955.1 Spirochaetia bacterium | reverse complement strand
TTTTCGCTATCGCCAAAAATCGGCGGAGGCGTGATTAACCAATCTTCGCAGGTCAGCGGTTCTGTTTCACAAACAACCACCAACAATATACCGTATGCCGGTGCCGGTTTTGAATTTATGTGGAATGCCACCGATAGTTTAAGCGTTGTTTTAGACAGTACCTTTAACGGTCAAATTGAAAGTTTCAAGAAACCCCAGATGACCGTAATAACATTTATTCCCATAGCGACATTGGGTATAAATATAAAATTTTAATATAATATATAGTACATAGGAGAAGTAAAATGAACACAAGAATAAAAATACTTTTTACAGGGTTGTTTATAACTGCAGCCGTCTTTACAAGTTGCAAGGGCGATACCAACACAGCAGATTTATTAAACGGCAAGTTTATCAATGCCTTAAGTGATACCACACCGCCCAATATATTGACGCCTGCTGATGGTAGCGTTACCGGTCTATCGGTGGTTCTCGTATGGACATCGAAAGCAGGAGCGGCCAATTACATCATCGATGTCGCTACGGACAGCTCCTTTAGCAATACCATTGCCGGTAGTCCGTTTAACGTAACTGCGCCATCGACCACATATAGCCTTGCCTTGACCGTAGGTAATCGCTACTACTGGCGCGTTCGCGCAGATACCACCGCCTCCGGCCAATATGGACAGGCACACTTTGATGCTATGGATAGTTCCATTTATGTCTACTGCCCATCCACAGTGGTTACGTGTAGCGACATCGGCGCCATTGGTAATAAAGCAGTACCCTATCAAACCATCATGGGCGGCCTTGCGGCAGCAGTGCGTCTTGGTATAAATACCGTCAAGGTTGCTTCGCGCGGCGGTGCGACGGCCTATTATGAAACCTTGTTTTTGCGCGACGGAGTAAACCTTGCTGGCGGTTACAATGCCGCCACCTGGACACAAGACAAGATCAATAATCAAAGTATTGTGGCATCCACGAATACACTCGTTGTCTATGGACAGAATATTTTTAGCAATACTTTAGTAGAAGGTTTTGATTTTCGAAATTTGTCAACCGGTCAAACCAATTCGATCGGTGTTGATTTACAGTTTTGTTTAAATCAATTAACGATACAAAACAATACCATCAGCGGTGGAACACCTGGAAAAGGCGGTAGCGCTTATGCTGTTTTTACCGCCAATGCTTCGCCCAATATATTATACAATACAATAAACGGCGGCAGCGGAGGAGGATTCTCCATGGGAATCAATCATGCCTCAGGAACAATTACAGTATCCAACAATATTATCAATGGCGGCAGCGGTACAAACTCCTACGGAATTAATATTTCAAATGGTGCGATAATTACGAATATATCTGCCAACACAATTAACGGGGGTACTGGTACAAATTCATATGGAATTTATAATAATAGTGGCGCTATTACTTCGATGTTCAATAACACGATCAATGGCGGTAGCGGCGGAACGGCATCCTATGG
Source organism: Spirochaetia bacterium (assembly GCA_029857955.1). Classification (GTDB taxonomy): domain Bacteria; phylum Spirochaetota; class Leptospiria; order Turneriellales; family JAOUFE01; genus JAOUFE01. The sequence goes on along the minus strand of JAOUFY010000085.1, from coordinate 6,788 downwards.
TATTAATAATTCAGGTAGTATAGCCACATTGTCAAATAATGCTATTTACGGCGGCGGAGGGACTTCATCCTATGGAATATTTATGGATCTTATGGGTGGTGGCATGATTACCACATTGTCTAACAATTTTATTAACGGAGGAACTGGGACCAGTAGCTATGGCGTTTACAATTGTAAAACAATCACCAATGCTGTAGCCAATGTTATTAATGGCGGAAGCGGGACGACATCCTATGGAATTTATAACTATAGTATTTTCGCATTATCGAATAACACCATCAACGGCGGAAGCGGAACGACATCCTATGGAATTTATAATTTGGTGTCAATTAATCACTTCTCAAACAATATTATATTTTCAATAGGTAAAAACAACACGCGCTATGCATTTTATGAGGTTTCGACGAACAGCAGTCCAAGTGAGATAATCAATAATAATATTTTTGACAGCGGTAGCGGCGGTAAGTTTTATTTTTACGCAGATATGCCAGCAGCCCTAACAACCGGTACAACATGTATAAATGCAGCGGCAACTACCGATACTACAAGAAACTGTTACAACCTCATTAGCAATGTCAACACGGCGAGTATAACCACAGGCGGTATTGCAACAACCGCCCAGGGGAACATCAATATTCCAAATACTGCAAACCAGCTTTTTGTAAACGCCCCTGTTATGTATGACACCACCATAGATGGTCCGGACGCGAATTCTACTTACGATGGTACTACCACGACGATAGAAGTCGGCGCATGCGATGTGGATCTTCGATACGGCACAAATGGCGTACCTGTCCCAACTCAATACATTGAATACAACAACGATGGCATTGCCCGTCAAATTACAGCCATCAATTGTGTTGCAGCGACAGCAGGGCCGCCAGCAGTTGCGGCCGCTTCCATCATCACCTTTACCCCTGCGCTTGCTACGGCCAGCGAAGTCGGCGTGCAAATTACGCTTTGGGGCGCTAATGGCGCCAACATGACAGAAGATTATCATTTAAAGACTGCCACGACAACGGCAACGTGTAATGCTCTTTTTGGAGGAGTAAATATGGCCGTCCTGATCGGGGGCTTCCCCTCCGCCGACTATGATGGAATTGCGCGAACAGCGGTACTGCCACCTTTTGCCACCGCTCCGGCAAGCAATTGCAATACATGGACAGCCAATACTGGCGCCGCCGGTTGGTCCATGGGAGCGTTTGAAAGGGATTAAGCAGAGTGAAGTCCCTTTATTGTTGACGCTCCAATCATCACAAGCAGGGGAGAAAATCTCCCCCCGCTTCGGCTTCCGGCCATTGGCCGGCGATCCTACGCTGCCCCTCTTTTATTACTGAGACGATGATTTTTTTGTAAAAAAACATTCCAGATTCCGGAATCCGGAAGACGTTTGTATAAAAATAGAGTATATTTTTATAGTACCCTTAAAGGAGAAATGTATGACACGGGAAACATTATTACATATCGATCAGGATTTAGCTAAAAAAGATAAAGAACAATTGCTTAAAAATATTTGCCATGAGTGTGGAGATGTGAAACCACATTTTGTTTCAAAAAATCCACGTATGATGTTTGTTTCATATGATGATAGAAAAGTAAACATTCATGATTTACCTGGAATTGCCAACAAATACGGCACAAATGCCAGTATTGTTGATTTTTAGCTTTCTTCGGTCAATTTAGTTTTAAGCCGTCTGGATTTTTACTGGATAAAAGTCAGGGTGATTTTATGTCTTTAATGATTTTTTAAAATCTGGTTTGTCGAAAAACCAAAATCTTTAAACATTTGTGTCACTTCGGATTCCATTTCGTCGCTGCCGACAATCACGGCAATGGCATTGTCTGGTTTTGGTTGTAATTTCTGCAAGACATGCTGCACATGCCCAATCTCGCCGGTCCACGCTTTTAAGTCATGGGGATCTTTTGAGATGATATCGAAAACCTCTACAGAGCCCATCCAGTTTCGAATTAGCGGTTTAAAAGGAAAATCATTGGGCGTTCTTACTCCGTAAATCAGAGAAATTTGGCCAAAGTGATGCCGGTTTTTTCTAAGTTCTTCTATCAAGGGTTTAATTGCCGACATGCCGCTTCCGTGGGTCACCAGATAAATGGTTTTATCGGTAAATTTCGAAGCTGAGAAGCCGTTTCCAAGCGCAGGGGAAATATGTAAAGATGATCCGACAGGAAGTGCACAGATTTTACAAGCATTAAATCCCCCCGTATTTACCAGCAATTCAATGTAATTTTCATCAGGATGCGAAGAAATGGTAAGATAACTAAAAAAGTCAACATCAATAACAGAAACTTTAATGTATTGGCCGGGTATATGAGTAAAATCAGCGGGTTTTGCAAGACGTATCAAATGCATTCCCTTTGTTTCTTTTTTATTAGATAAAATTTCCACGGTATATTTTTCTTCATTTATATTCATAATTTTTATAAGGATTCGGCCTCTGTTACTAGGTTATGCGCATAATTTACATCTTTAGAGGTAAAGCCCAAGCTTTTTAGTGTTGTATCCTGTTACAAATCTAACAATGATTTACTTTACGAACCGACAAGTTATATTTAATTGACACGGTTAAAATTTATACGTAAAAATTATGAGTAAAAAATTTCCATTGGAACAGATTTATCAATTTGGCGATAAACTAAATAAAATCATTAAAAAACCTAAAAGAATAAATGATATTCCTGTTATTTCAATTGGAAACCTGACCACAGGCGGAACCGGCAAAACTCCCGCAGCTGTTTATATTGTTAAACTGTTGCAAAAAATGAATTATAAACCGGGTATTTTAACCAGGGGTTATGGCGGAACAATTTACAAAGACGGCGGAATTTTATCTGACGGCAAAGAGCTTTTTTTCAGCGAAAGAGAAAGCGGCGATGAACCCTACCTTTTATCGGTAAATTTACCCGGTACCCCGATCGCGGTGGGTAAAGATCGTTATTTAAATGGCCAAAAAATGGAACATCTCTACGATGTGAATGTTTTTGTTCTTGACGACGGTTTTCAGCATTACTCGCTTCAACGTGATCTCGACATTGTGCTCATCGACGCCACGAATCCTTTTGGTAACGGGCATTTATTACCTCACGGTTCTTTGCGTGAACCGGTTGAAGCCTTAAAACGATCAGATGTCATAATTTTAACCAAGACGTCATTATTGGCAGAAGATAAATTAAGCGAACTAAAAAAAAGAGTACAGGAAATTGCCGGTCATTCAATGATTTTTTTAAGCAACCACACTCCGTCGCACCTGGTACAACTTCCAGCGCCTTATGGTTTGTCTTTTGTTTCTGACTGGAAAAAAGAAAAGTTATCGATTATAAAAAATAAAAGCATCTGGGCGCTTTCTGGTATTGGCAACCACAGGGCTTTTGAAAAAACTCTTTTAAGTCTTGGGGCAAGTGAAATATTAAACATCAGCTATCGTGATCATTATCGATATACATTAAAAGATGTTTTAAGTATTTTAAAGCGAGTTGCCAAAGATGATTATCTTGTCACCACAGAAAAAGACTGGATTCGCATGCAATATTTTAAAGATCAGTTTAGTCTGTTAAATCATTTTTATTTTTTATCGATACAATTTTCCATAACCGAACAAGAATCCAGGTTTATTGATAAAATCAGTTCTGTTTTTTAAGCCTCAGCTGCGTTGGTTGTGTTTATTTTTCAGTTAGTTTTTCGGGTTGAATTGCCATTGGCATTGTATAATTAAAAATATGAGTTTTTTCAACTTCTGTTTTTGAATCATTTATTCTTGAAAAGATCATTTTTTCAATTCTTCCCTGTTTGTCATAGAAGTAGTCAATCGTATGAATGCCGGCTGGTTCAACTTTTGTTCTTTTTACAATTTGAGAATTGTTGATATTTACGGTAATATTTCCCGGATTTTCATTTTTATCGACATAAATACGCTGGATGATTTCGTTTGCCGAACGCTCATTTACAAATTTTTCGGTTATTTCGTTATTGATGTATCTGCTTCCGGATAACAGACCCTTATTATCATATTGGAATTTCCATTTTAAAATAGAGACATTATTACCGTCGAAAACTTCAAACTCAACAGCCTGTCCAAGTTTGTTCCTTGAATAAATTAATTTTTCTACAAGTTTGTTGTTTTTATCATACAACTCTTCCTGTTTAAGTCCGTTAGCGTCGTATTTAAAAACATTTCTGCCATCCATTTGAGAATTATTGTAAAATTTAATTTCGGAGATTTGCTTTTTTTCATTGTATACATAAACAGCTTTTGCCAGAGTTTTACCATTTGCTCCCTGAACTATTTCTTCTGATGGTCCTTGAGTACTCACCATAGCTTTTTTAAACGCTTCAAGATGATCGTATTTTTCGGGCCCTGCAAATATATTCATTGAAAATATAAAAAATAAAGCTGTAATTTTCACACTATGGATTTTTCTCATGTTATATATTTCGTCAGAATTAAAAAATATTATAGTTTTTTATTTTGCAGGAATTATTATATTTTTTATATATTATCCCCAGAAAATTTGAGGCAAAACGTCGGGGTAAGGGATTGTCTAAAAAAATACAAGGAACCAAATGGGTAGGCTTACTCCTTTTAAAGGTATTTTATTTTAAGATTTACGCTGTTCAGTGTATATTGTTAAAAAAGTATCGAAAGATATAAGTTTAATTGATATTAAAAGGATAAATTCATGAAGGTATTACGGAATCTGGTAAAAATGGCTGGCAAAAAATCATCGCGAGGCTGTCGCGTAAGCGTTGAGGTTGCCATTGAAGAAATTCGTAAAGGAAAAATGATCATTGTGACGGACTCTGCAGATCGTGAAAATGAAGGTGATTTAGTGATGGCTGCTCAGGATGTTACCGCTGATAAAATAAATTTTATGGCCACTCACGGCAGAGGTCTGATATGTACACCTTTGACTTTTAAAAGAGCTGAAAAACTTTCTTTAAACCCGATGGTTTCAAGAAATGAAGAGAGTCAGAAAACTGCGTTTACCATTTCAGTCGATGCGAGATTTAATGTCAGTACGGGGATTTCAGCTGCAGATCGAGCTTATACGATCAGTATGCTGGCCTCCCAAACTTCTGTTGCCGATGATTTTGTAAAACCCGGTCATGTTTTTCCTTTAATTGCTCGCGAAGGAGGAGTTCTTGTCCGCGCTGGACATACCGAAGCTGCCGTTGATCTGGCAAAACTTGCAGAAAAAGAACCCATAGGCATCATTTGTGAAATCATGAAAGAAGACGGCACAATGGCGCGTATGGAAGACCTTGAAAAGTTTGCCCAGACTCATGACATTAAACTCGTTACTATTGAAGATATCATTGATTACCGAAGAAAAAGAGAAAAACTGGTTAGAGAAGTTGCCGAGGCTAAATTGCCGACAGACTATGGCTTGTTTAAAATAAAAGGATTTTTAAACGACATCGATGATAAAGAACACATGACCCTGATCATGGGAGAAATTGATCCAAACAAACCAACTCTCGTCAGGGTACATTCGGAATGTTTAACCGGCGATGTATTTCATTCGCTTCGTTGTGATTGCGGCGCTCAGTTGGCTGCCGCCATGAAAATGATCTCAGAAGAGGGTAATGGCGTAATTTTATACATGAGGCAGGAAGGTCGGGGAATCGGCATCATCAACAAGCTTAAAGCATACCGATATCAAGACGAGGGTATGGATACAGTTGAAGCTAACAAAAAACTTGGTTATGACGACGATCTTCGTGACTATGGAATTGGAGCGCAAATTTTAACTCAACTGGGTATTCGCGATATCCGTTTGATGACGAATAATCCTAGAAAAGTTATTGGTCTGGAAGGGTATGGTTTGAAAATAGTTGAGCGTGTTCCCATCGTCATTAAATCAAATCCTTTTAACGAAAAATATCTGACAACAAAAAATGAAAAAATGGGTCACTATAAAGCAGAAAAAGATTCATAAATTATTTTAGGCAATTCGAACTTCTTTGCAAATAAATTGCCAATTATTGGTTATTGTATATATTTATACTAATTCCAATAATTTAGGGTTACAGTTATTATTTGTACCCCGACAGGAGACTAAATGGACAGTCAAAGCAAATACCCTTATGAGTTACCGCCGTTACCGTATGATTTAAAGTCACTTGAGCCTTATATTTCAGCAAACACCATGAGTTTTCATTATGGAAAGCACCATCTGGCTTATGTCAACAAGGCCAATGAATTGATAAAAGGTACTTTATATGAAGAACAAAGTATGCTGCAGGTTATGCGAAATTCAATAAATAAAGATCCTGTGATCTTTAACAATGTTGCTCAAATCTGGAACCACGATTTTTTCTGGAAAAGCATGAAACCTGGAGATGGCGCCCCAGATAACAGGATGAACGAAAAAATCATTACAACATTTGGTTCACTTGAAAAGTTTAACCAGGAATTTAGCGAGGCTGCGATATCACAGTTCGGCAGCGGATGGATCTGGCTTGTCGTTGAAGGTACAAAAATGAAAATTATGAAAACATCTAATGCAGATAACCCTCTTGTCCATGGTATAAAACCTCTGCTTGCCCTTGACGTATGGGAGCATGCTTACTATATGGATTATCAAAATAAAAGAGTTGAATTTGTAAAAGTATTTCTCGATCATTTAATTAACTGGGACTTTGCCAACGCAAACCTGTAGTTTGTTTTGAAAAGTTATTCTCATGTTTTGAATTTACTGTCAAATATGGTTAAAGAGCCGGGCGAGAATTACAAATCTTGCCAAAGCGTTAAATACATGCTCTTGAATTTTTA
>JAOUFY010000029.1 GCA_029857955.1 Spirochaetia bacterium | reverse complement strand
AAAATAATTGACGGGGTTTCAGTTTGAAAAAATCAGTTATCCTGTGAAAAAAACTGGTTTTGCTATAGTATTTTTTATTCTGGTATTGTTGTTTATTATTTCCCGCTCATCTACAAGTGATATAAAAGATCCTTATGGTAAACCTATTCCAAACAGCATAGCGACGATGGAATATGTACAAATTGGCGGTCAAAAGCAATTTATGTTAATTCGCGGTAATGATATAAACAATCCTGTTTTATTTTTTTTACATGGCGGCCCTGGAAGTCCGGAAACTGGTTTGGTGCGTAAATACCACAGTGAGCTTGAAAAATATTTTACACTTGTCATGTGGGAACAAAGAGGTTCGGGTAAATCATTTTCATCAACGGTTTCACAAGAGACGATGAATTTAGAAGTCTTCCTGAATGATACTCACGAGGTAACTCAATACCTAAAAAAACGATTTAATAAAAATAAGATATTTATAATTGGCCATTCGTGGGGAACATATCTTGCTGTACGAACAGCTGCTCGCTATCCAGAAGATTATTATGCTGTAGTTACCGCAGGTTTACTTGTCAATACAATTCAACAGGAAGATATTTCATACGAGTTTTTGGTCCAACGCTCAAAAGATTTAAAAAATGAAAGCATACAAAATCAATTAAAAAATATCGGTCCTCCCGTTAATGGCTATTATAAAAACGGTAAAGAAGGACTTATTGCTGAAAGAAAGTTATTAAATCAAATGGGTGGTTCTGTATTCTCAAAAAAAATGGGAACGATGTTTATGTTATCCATGACGTTTCCTGCTGAATACACTTTATGGGATTCGTTTCAATACATACGCGGAATTAACTATAGCATTGATTCCTTTATGCCTGTTTATAATCAAGTTGATCTTTTCAAAGAAGTACCTGAAATTAAAATTCCAATTTATGTTTTAACAGGCAGGCACGATCTTCAAACACCTTTTGCCTTAGCCGAAAAGTATTATGAAAAACTAAGGGCTCCCGAAAAGAAGTGGATATGGTTTGAAAACTCGGCGCATCTACAAATATTTGAGGAGCCTGAAAAATATATGGATTTATTGATAAACACTGTTAGAAAAAAGGCATTGCCTGAATCTTTAAAATGAGTTAATTCATGTCATAAATTCGATGGGTTAACATCAGTAAAACTACTTGATCCCGGAAAGAAAATATCATCATTGGTTTCATGAGAAAGTTATTTGCCATTATTTATCTATTATCTGCCATTTTATGTTTTAATATTTACGGGAATTCGCTGGCATTATCAGATAACTTGCAAAATAAAAATAATGAAGAACAAAATTTGTTAAAATATTTATATTTATATGAAGATAAATCCTCAAATTTAACCATAAAAGATATTTTGAATCCTGAAAATCAAAAAAAATTTACACTTAATAAAAAAGCTTATCCGGCATACAGTTTCACAAAATCTGCGATATGGGGAAAGTTTACTTTAAGAAATAACAGCCAAAAAGCTAAAGAACGTTATCTTTTATTTGAATTTCCCCTTCTTGAACACATCAGCTTATACACACCTGATCAAAATGGAAGATTTAAAGAAATTAAATATGGTAAAGATTTTGCATTTGATAAAAGAGAGATTCTGCACCGGAAAATCGTTATTCCATTAAACATCGTTGCCGACGATGAAAGCACCTTTTATTTCAGGGTTGTAACCGATGAAACCATGGAACTTCCCGTTAAAATTATAACAGCAACAACTTTAGCTCGAACAAATTATGTTGAAATGTTTTTTAGCGGACTTTACTATGGAATTCTTTTTGTAATGTTTTTTTATAATTTTTTTATCTTTTTAACAGTTAGAGAAAAAAGTTATATTTACTATGTTCTTTATATTTTATCATTTGGAATTGCGCAGGCCGGACTCGACGGCTATTTGGATGAAATTATAAATACAACCAATTACCAGTTTCTGCGTGATCTGCGGGTATACCTTGGCGCGATCACCATGATCGTTATTATTCTTTTTTCAACGAGTTATTTAAACATTAAAACAGAATTTCCACGCATATATTTTGTTTTTATGGGGCTTATAATTTTATCTTTATTACCAATTTTTGTACTATGGAAATCTGGTTTTTACTACGGAATTCAAATGACGCTCTTTCTAATGATTGGAATGAGTATCTTTTTAATTTATGTTGGAGTTTTAGCCGCAAAAAGAAATGAATCTGCTCGTTACTTTTTAGCTGCCTGGATATTTTTTTTACTTGGCGTAATAATTTATGGAGCAAAAACAGCAAATCTTTTTATTCCGTTTTTTACTCCCTTCTCCATGCAGATTGGAAATGCCATAGAAGTTACCATATTATCATTTGGTCTTGCTCATCGAATTAGAGTCCTTCAACTTGAAAAAGAAAGAGTTTCAGAAACCTTTGGAAAAGTCGTTGATCCAGCTATTCGCGATTACATGTTAAAGGGCAATCTTGAAATGGGAGGAAAAGAAAAAATCGCTACAATTTTATTTTGCGATATTCGAAAATTTACAGAACTATCCGAGAAGCATAATCCAGAATTAATTGTAAAAATATTAAACCGTTATCTGGAAGCGCTGTCACAGGAGGTGTCTTTAAATCATGGACTTGTAAATAAATACATTGGTGATGCAGTTATGGCAATTTTTAATGTACCTCTTGAATCTCCAAGTCATTGTGATAATGCCATACGCTCTGCCATTGCCATGTCAAAAGCCCTGGAATCATTAAACCATGTTTTTATCAGTGAAAGCCTGCCTACATTAAAAATGGGCATTGGTATTCATACGGGGACTGTTTTAGCAGGAAATATCGGGTCATCTGTTAGAATGGAATACACTGTAATTGGCGATAATGTAAACATTGCCAGCCGAATGGAAGATTTAACCAAACTTTACAATACACAAATTTTAGTCAGTGACAGTGTAGTTAAAGAGTTAAAAAATCCGCAGGAATTTCAATTAAGAGAAATTGACAGCGTGTATTTAAAAGGAAAAAGCAATCAAGTTAAGATTTATGAGGTATATAATTGCAATGAAGTATCTGTTTCTAATCAAAAATCATCCTATGCAGTTGAATTTCAAGCAGCCCGTCAATTATACATTTCTGGAAAATTTAATCAAGCAGAAATTGATTTCCAAAAAATTGCACAACAGTGTCCGCAAGATACCGTTCTGCAGGTATTTATTAAAAGGTGTAAAGATTTACAAAACTTCCCTCCTGAAGAAGAATGGAGCGGAATTTTTAACTTAACGAGTAAATCTTTCGATAAAGTAAGCGATACAATCTGGGAATAATATGGCATATAAAAAAATAACCGGCAATTTTACATCTTCGGCAGATAATATAAATTTATTTTACTGTGCTTTTATAAATAAAACTTTTAACCCTGAAAAATGCATTGTTATTCAACATGGATTTGGAGAACATTCCGGGCGCTACTTCAATGTTGTTGAAAAATTTCAAAACAGCGGTTATTCTCTTTTTATTTTAGATATGCGAGGTCATGGTTTATCTGAAGGGTTACGAGGATATTCGCCAAACTTTAACAGCCTTGTTGAAGATTTATATTCATTTATTGTTTTCGTGAAAAAGACTTATAAAACAAAAAAGCCTGTTTTAATTTCACATTCATTGGGAGGCTTGATCGGCCTTTCATTTGGTCTTGTACCGGACTATGCAAACCAGATTAAAGCTATAGTTTCAAATGGCGCATCACTGTCAGTGCATATGACGCCTTTGCTTTATGTAAAACGCATAGCTGGTAAACTTTTAACCATGCTAATTCCTGAACTGAGGTTAGATTTGGGATTAGATGTAAAATTTATTTCACATGATAAAAATGTCGTAAAAGCATATATCGATGATCCTCTGGTTCATGGCTTTATTAAAGTTAAACTTGCTGAAGAAATCATCAATAAAGGCAAGTGGTGCATTGATCATGCTTCAGAAATGAAAATTCCTGTGTTGCTGACACATGGCGGAAGCGATGGCATTTCAAACCCTGAAGGAACAAAAATGTTTTATGCAAATTGCGGCAGCAAAGATAAAACTTTGATCATTTACGACGATTTATATCATGAAGTGTACAATGAAACAGAAAAAGAAAAACCGCTAAACGATCTTGAAAAATGGGTTGAAAAACATACTTGAAATTCAAATAAATTATTTGATTTAAAACCAATCAATACATTCTATAATTGCTTTACATCGCATCTGGAATCTTTATTTAAACGAAAATGAATAAATTCAGCGCAAACGAATTATCAACATCTGATAATACCAATGATGAAAAGAATGATTCAAAACCAGAAAAAAATAATTTAAAAGTTAAACTTTCTCAAGATGATATTGATCATTGTTTACAAACGCTTCAATCTCTGGTAGAAAACAGCGAACCGCTCTCAGAACTTCCCGATGCAAAACGTATTGCTCTTTTAACGGCTGCCGGCTTGATCTCCCATCCATCAAAAGAAGAACTGCTGAAGCGTAAAAATCATCGAAAAAAAATCAAACGCTTGAAAATTGTAAATAAAGAACGCCTGGCCCGCGCCCAGACGGGAATCCGAGAAGCGCGTAAAGCTCCTGTGTTTGTCGCGCCAAAGTTATTACGGCAAATGGATCATACAGATTCCAAAGCATCCGTTACTGATGCTGACGACAACAACGGCAAACTACATTCCCCCCGTAATTGTTATGTATGCAAAGCTGAATACACGCAGCTTCATTTTTTTTACGATACCATGTGTACTTCATGCGGCGACTTTAATTATAAAAAACGTTTTCAAAGCGCATCGCTTGAAGGTCGAGTTGCCGTCATTACCGGATCACGCTTAAAGATCGGCTACCATGCTACTTTAATGATGCTGCGAGCAGGAGCAAGGGTGATTGCAACGACCAGATTTCCGGTTGATTCTGCCATACGATTTTCTAAAGAAGAAGATTACTGTCAATGGAAAGACCGTTTGCAAATTTTTGGTCTCGATCTTCGACATACGCCAAGTGTAGAAATTTTTGCGGCATGGCTTGAGAAAAACCTGGATCGACTCGACATTTTAATCAACAACGCGGCACAAACTGTACGGCGACCGCCGGGTTTTTATGCCCATCTAATGGCAAATGAAACCAGCTCATTTTCAAACCTTAAGCCAGAAGCTCAAAAATTGCTGGAATTTTACAAGGAATGTAAAGACAAGCTCAATGTTTTTACCAACCACTCTCACGTAAATGATTTATCAAAGGAATCGGCGCTGCCTGTAGAATGGCATGCATACGCTCCCGGAATCGGCATTCGAAGTTCGGCAGAACTTTCACAAATTCCCTACACATACGATAACTCAATGGCCGTTCAGGAAGTTTTTCCGGAGGGAAAACTTGATGCCGACTTGCAACAGGTTGATCTGCGTACCACGAACAGTTGGCGCCTACGGCTGGGGGAAATACCAACGTCAGAAATGTTTGAAATTCAACTGGTAAATGCAATTGCGCCTTTTGTACTTTGCAATCGACTGGTTTCGATCATGCGCCGAGACTATACCGGAGAAAAACACATCGTCAATGTTTCCGCAATGGAGGGTAAATTTTATCGATACAAAAAGGCAGACAGACACCCGCATACAAACATGGCCAAGGCCGCCCTCAACATGCTCACTCACACTTCAGCCAGCGATTTTGCAAAAGACGGAATTTTTATGAACGCGGTAGATACAGGATGGGTTACCGACGAAGACCCCGCTCAATTGTCGAAACTTAAAGAAGAGACCCACGACTTTCAGCCGCCGCTGGACATTGTTGACGGAGCCGCCCGCGTTTGCGATCCATTTTTTAACGGAATTTTAACAGGCAATCATGTTTATGGAAAATTTCTTAAAGATTATCATTGCATAGATTGGTGATTTTAATTGAGGAGCTTAGCCCCTAGTGTTAGTCACACTACCCCCCTGCAAATTTTTCGATCAATGTGATGTTGCCCATTCGAACGGTGATTACGTTTTCTCGTTTTCTGTAAAAAGCAGTTCTTTCAGGAAAAATCAGGGCAAGACTCTGATAAAGAAATTTCTCAAACATCATTGCATGAAACAAATGTTTAGCAGGGTTTTTTTGAAATGCTCTGGTATTGCTAAAAACTACATGCCTTGTGTTGATTTTATTCATAGGCATTTCAAGAATCATGGAGCTGATGTTTTCCATGGTGATTCCGCCGCCAACTGAAGTCACAAGACCATGACGATTTAATTTTTTAATCGCCTGCCGTGCAGAATTAATCACTTCAGCATCATCAACAGAGAGATGCATACTTTTTGACAAATCACTTCGCCCAATTGTAGCCTGATAAAGACGACTGACCGATTTACTGTGCAGCATTTCATCAAGATTTTTAACGGCAGTTTTTGATTCAATATTTACAGCAAGTTTTGGCAAACCGACATTCATTTCTTCAACTATACTTTCGACCGTTTTTACAAAGTTTGTTAAAGCATAAACAGTCTCTACCATAGGCGCTAAAATAATATCTACACCAATTTTTATACATTGACGAATATCATTTCTAGCCTCTGGTCCGCCTATTTTAACAGTAAGCGGTAAATTGCCGGCAATGGCTTTTATAAAACCTATTTCATCAAAGCCCATGTCTTCGACTTCGGTACCGGTTTTTAAACCCAGCACATGATGACTTTCGTTTAAGATCTTCAATTTTTCTTGTAAATTTTTTAAGATTGCAGCTTTGGTTTCCATGTGTAATTTTCGGCAATAATTTATTTTTTCGAAAGTATTTATTTACCATGTTAACGAGTCTGAAATTTGTCATCAAATCTACCCACTCCCTTTTTTATACTCTATCAATATCAACTGATACCCGATAATAATAAAACGTGAAGAAACTTAATACAGGCGTCACCATTTGTACATGGATTTGTGCCTCCGTCATATTAAGCCAGTCTATTGTGGCAATGAATGAGACTAGATTACCCACATGGCGTTATAACTATGATTATGATCAATCTGAACTTTACACAAAATTTTCAGACTGGATTCCAAAACAATTACATCAATGGCGTCCGCGAAACGTTGAAGACTATTTTTTATTATACGCTTTAAATTCAGCAAATGATGAAGCGATTGCACGTCGTAACATTGATTTTTTAAAAACTGCTCTAGTGGTGAGGTTTAGACATCCCGCACAGGCTCTTTGCAAAATCGAAAATAAGGAACAATATCATAAATATCGACTTTTAATGTTTATGCACATAAATCTTATGATCATGAGATCGTATCTACACATAGGGTCATTATACGATAAACGACATTTATACTATTATAACCTTGATTTTGCCGATGAACTCAAAGGATCATTTGCTGAAGCTGAAGTTTATTACAATCAGGCTATCCCTTACTGGAAAAAAGCTCGTGAATATGCAGAAAGAGCCGGAGAATATAATTTTGATCTCGATCTTGGTCCCCTTGAAACCACGCGATTTGAAATTCAAACTGGTAAATTAGATTATGAGCAAATAATTTCAAAACATATTGCCAGTATAAAAGATAAACAAAAAACTGTCGCAGATTTTTTAAGTTCCGTAAAGAAATAACATTTGCCGGCAAAAAAGATTTTGCAGAATAAAGTTATATTTAAAAATGATTTTTACCAATTAAGGACTTATTATACATTTCATTTTTATTAATCATTCCCCCTTTTTTTTAAAATATGAAATTTACACATCAATATATCATTGTCTTGGGCGCAAACCTTGGCGATAAAAAGAAAAATATTTCTGAAGCAATTCGGTTACTGCAAAATGAACGCATAACGTTATTAAAAGAAAGTGAATTTTTATACACTGAAGCGGCAATTGTTAAAGACCAGCCCGATTTTATCAACAAAGGTATTTTCATCAACACAGATTTTTCACCGGAAGAATTGTTAAATATATCCAAACAAGTTGAACAAACCCTGAAAAGATCCACAACATATCGTTTTGGACCGCGTGAAATAGACATTGACATAGTATGGTGGTCTACCGGAGAATACCGCAGTGAACGATTGCAGATTCCGCATGCAGGGAATAATTCCCGAAGCTGGGTAATTGAAATTCTAGCCCAATTGATACCTTTTGATTCACCGCAGTCGTCATATTACACAAGTATGAATGTAAAACCCATTAAAACAATACTGGATTTTATTCCCAGAAAAATTGAAAAACAAAAAATTGTTTTTTTAACCGCATATGATTATTCGATGGCTAAAATTCTTTCAAGAACTTCCGTTGATGTATTGCTCGTCGGCGACTCTCTTGGCAATGTCATCCAGGGAAATGGCTCAACCATCGGGGTTACTGTCGATCAAATGATCTATCATGGAAAAGCTGTTAAAAAAGCTGCGCCTGACAAATTCATCATCATTGATATGCCATTTTTAAGCTACCAGATCAATTCTGACGAAGCCGTAAGAAATGCCGGTCGAATCATTCAAGAGACCGGCGCCAATGCGCTAAAACTTGAAGGCGGTGTAGAGTTTAGCGATGTATATAAAAAAATAATAAGAGCAGGAATTCCTGTTATGGGTCATCTTGGTTTAATGCCGCAGTCGACATTAAAAACCGGCGGCAATAAATTACAGGCAAAAGATGATGCCTCTCAAAAAAAACTATTTGAAGAAGCAAAAGCTCTGCAAGATCTTGGTGTATTTGCACTTCTGGCTGAATTAATACCTGCTGAATTGGGGGCCAAATTATCAAAGGCTTTAGAAATTCCTGTCATTGGTATCGGGGCCGGCCCAGAGGTTGATGGTCAGGTTCTGGTAATCAATGATCTGCTGGGATTTGATGCCGAATTTTCGCCGAAATTTCTTCGCAAGTACATGGATATGCACACAGAAGCTGTAAATGCAATTGAAAATTACTCAAAAGATGTAAGGTCACAAAACTATCCCTCAAAAAATGAATCTTTCTTTATCGATGAAAAATAATTATAATTTCTCAATTTAACGATGCCTGTTGAAAATTTAAAAATACTAACATGAAAAATTTCGAGTATAAAAGTATAAAAGTCATGTTTAAAAGTACAGGCGGTATTGAATCCTGCTATATATTGCCTGACTTAAAAATTGCCTTCGATGTAGGCAGGTGTCCGGTTGAACTTGTCGATATACCGTCTGTATTTGTTTCACACGGGCATCTTGACCATGCATCCGGAATCGCATACTATTTCAGCCAGAGATCACTGAAAAATCTTGGACCTGGAGTCATGTACGTTCCTCATAAAATTTTAAAACCATTAAAAAAAATTACCCAGTTATGGCAACAGATTGAAGAATTCGATTACAAATCAAATTTAACAGGACTGCAGCCAGGAGACAACGTAGAAATTTCAAAAGATTTAAATGTGGTTCCCATTTCTGCCATTCATCGCGTTAACGCTCATGGCTATGTTGTTGTAAAAACAGTAACAAAACTAAAAACAGAATTTTTAAATTTATCGGGAAAAGAAATTGCACATCGGCGGCAAATTGAAAATCTTTTTAATATAGTTAAACAGCCCTTGTTTGCATATTCAGGCGACAGCACCATAGAAATTATTAAAAATAACGAATTGATGCGAAAAGCAACCGTTTTATTTATGGAGTGTACCTACATCGACGATAAACGAGACGTCGAGCGGGCGCGAAAATGGGGGCATACTCATTTAGATGAAATCATTGAAAATGCGGACCTTTTTGAAAATGAGAAAGTAGTTTTAGTACATTTATCGCGAAGATATTCGCCATACTACATACGTTCTGTTTTACAAAAAAGATTTTCTGCAAAATTACAGGAAAAATTTATTTACGTTGAATAAATATTACACAACTAATGATGGCTGAAAAATACATCTTCAAACAAACATTTATATTAATTTTTAACTGTTTAAACCAAAATTTTCATTTAATGGTTTTAATGTTAAAAATAAACTTTTCTTTTTTTAATATAAAATTTACTAAAAAACACTTTTATTTGTATCTACAATTTCTTCATTGAACAAATAATATGATCAACAAAAAGGGATTGCTTGAAAAAGGAAATCAAATGTTAAATCGCAGCAACCCGTGGAAATATATTAAAATCGGGGCATTATTTCTTTTTGTATTGTTAATTATTGCTTATAATATTATTTTTTTACCGTCTGTATTTGAAAAAATTGTAAAAAGTCAATTCGAAAAACAAACCAACGGCAAGATAAATCTGCATGTTGTAAAATCTTCATTATTCCGTGGATTTTCAATTGAAAATATCGAAATTAAATCCGGTCAAGACTTCGATTCTCTGCCAATATTAAAAATGGAACGTTTAAATCTGTATTACAGCGTATATGGTTTTTTTGCAGGTGATTTCGGATTTCATGAAATAGGTCTTTATAATCCAAAAGTGTATTTATATCACAAAGATGAAATCTGGAACTTCTCAACCCTGATAAAAAAATCCGATAAACCCGCAGAAGATAAAATAGATAAACCTGAAGGTAATAAAAGCTCTGGATTCTCATTACCGGTGCAAATACGCGGTTTTGTTAAATTTGTTCTTCAAAATTTTACGTTAACTATTACAGATCTCAATCAAGGTGATCATGATACTTTAGAAGCCGGATTGAAAAATTTTACATTAAGAACATATCTTATTACTAATAAATTCAGTTATATTCCATACTCAGTTGATGCCGCAAATATTTTTAAATCAATCGTTGTAAACCTTGACCCAAACAAAACCATAGATATTTATTACAAAAATCAAAACACACGAGTCAAATCTCCTCTTGACCTTCACTGGCTTTTAACTTTCGACAGTAACCTCAAGAAAGAAGGTTTTTATTCAAAATTAATCGTAGGTCACCAGAATATCCCTGTTGAATATAAGGGTAAACATTTACTTCCCTTGAATTTTAGCATGGACTATGACATCAAATATGAGCCGACTACTGATAAAATGGCTCTTGAATTTTTTCGTTTAGGTTTTTTAAGCGACACATGGATCAATCTAACAGGTATCATTCAAAACCCTGCGGATCCTTCAAAAACAGGTTTAAATCTAAAGGTAACCCAATCTGATATAGACATTGGAAAACTTTTCCCGTACTTTAAGGCATTTACTGAAAATAATGATCTTGAATTTAAAGGCAACATATCTCTGGCTCCTTTGAGCATCACCGGTCCGCTAAATGGTATAATGCTTGATGGAAAACTAAGTTTATATAAAATATACGTAGATATGGGCGAACGAATTGTAAATATCAAATCACTGGATTTATTTTATAAAACAACTATTGATAAAAACTTGAAAAATACATTGGTACCTTATGTTAGAAAAGCAAAAATTCTCTGGAGCGGAGTTTTTAACGGCTCTCCGCTAGGCGCAGAAGTTGAATACAGTCTCGATGAAAACGTAAATATCTTTGCTTATATTAAAAATTTTAACCCTGGAGCATTTAGTTCGGATTCAGTTGACGGGATTTTTAATGTGGAAATGCGAGTCAAAGGAAGAAATCAAAAGAACCTTGTTTCTACTATTGAAGTTAGTTCGCCAGGTTTTGCGTATTACATAGGACGTGGTATTTCCGGAATAAACCAAATGAATTTTTTTATAAAATCATTAATCACCATCACAGGCGAAGATTTTAATTCTGTAAACGTAAGCTCACCGGAAATCTCATTATTTTTAAAAAATGAAAAAAGTAAAAAAGCATTCGGCTTAAACGCGTCTCTCGACATATCGAAAATCCACGATGTTATAAATGCCAAATTAAATATGGACGAAATGTCGGTCAATATTAAAAATTTAAAGCCAACGTTGCCCGGTGTTTATCAGGAAATGATAGAATCCTATGTTGATAACTCAAAGAAAGATGTTCGCATTTCCTCAAATACAATATTGCAAAAAAATGGCGCCTATATGGCCGTTGAGAGTAATACCAGATTATATGTAGACGATCTGGATATTAATGATGTTATTTTTAAAACGAAAATCATTCAAGATGCAAATGTAATAAAAGTTCCATTAATGACTTTAACTGGTTTAAACAATGCACTGGATGCCCACCTTAATGGCAGTTTATCAAACGAGTATCGTAAAATTATAACTGAAGATAAAAATGGTCAAATTAAAGAGGATAAAGTATTATCATGGGTACCTGATATAAAATATTCTTTTAAACTCGGCAAAGAAGAAAAAACCAGAATTATTCAGGGACAAAGCATCTCCGGTTTTTTTGACATCAGCGGAAACGCTAAAGACGATCTTGTAAATGGAAAATTAAAAGTAAATAATTTATATTATGACAACGGTAATTATACACGAGTTAACAATATCAACGTAGACTTTCCTTTTGAACACAATCTTCGTTTTAGAAAAATACTTAATTTAACAGCTGCCAATAAAGAAAGACTTATAAAGAATTTTTCCGGAAATTTTAAATTTAATTTTACCATTGATTCCGTTGAAATACCTAACCCGACTCGATTAAAGGAACCATTGAAAATTATTTATCCTGGAGGAGGATTCTCTGGTTTAAGCGCCGCAATGCGTTATAAAAATAATGTATTTGAAATGCCCATGATGCAAATATTTATGTTAAATGGACTTGTTGCCTTTCAGGATACAATTTTTAATGTAGGCAGCGGGGATAAATCTAATATGCAATACAGAGCCCTGATGCAGATTAAAGATGTGGATTTAAAGCAATTGATTCCTCTCGAAAAAGCAGCTTCGATTAAAGATGGAAAAATCAGCGCTGATGCCTTATTAACCGCATCAAGTCTTAAAAATCCAATTTCAGATACAAGCGGCTATATATCGATTTATAAAATTGGAAAACAATTTGCTCAACAGGGAGTGAGAATTGTAATGCCTGATTCATCTGCATTTATAAATCTTGTGGTAGACGAATGGACTATCGTTCACAAATTCGACTTTGAAATTAAAGAAGGATTGGCCTATGTTAAAATTTTATATACTAAAGGCGGTATTGGTAATTTCATCGGTCTAGAAGGTAATGAAATTGAACAAAACAGAAGACCGATTGAAGAGTTATTTCAAAAAGCGGGAGAAGAAGTAAAAATCTACAAGAGCTCAAGTAATAAATCTACCGATAAAAATACAGATGAATAATTATGGCTTTTGATGAAGGTAAATTTTATTACTCCCCTGAAGTAAACTACAACCGAATCGATGAAAAAAATTCGCTTGAAGTCTCTCCATTAATAGAAGATTTTAAAAAAGGTTATTTAAATCCGCTCCAATCACATATTGTAACTGCCGATACATTTCGACAATATTTAAACTCATCCAATGTTCCCCAAGAACTGAGAAGTTCTATCAATATAAAAAGCGAAGAAATTGAACGTGAGTTAATGCAAATCGTTCGTTTGTATTCACAGGTTGAATCCAGGCTTGAAACTCACAACATGAATGCGGATGCATCGCATTTTTATCATTCAGTTTTTCCCGGCGAAGAATCAAATGAGATCAAGCTAAATTATTTAAAGATGATTCGATCTTATGAACATCTTAGAAATTTTAACAAAAATGTAAAAGAAAACTGGGAACAACTCAAAGATATTTTTGAAGTATTTAAGCCAATACAAAGTACAAAGGCTTTTCTTGAACAAATCCTGGATTTTAAAATTTATCCTCGTATTGAACTTTGTGAAAAAACAGATCTGCTCATTAGAAGACTTCAATATATTTTAAAACTTCCAAGTGACTATGAAACTGCCAAAAAAATAAACTACGCCGGTAATTATACATCCTTGTTAAATTATAATTTAGGAACTCTATATCAGGAAGATCTGGATAAATACATCATTCCTGATGACGAAATTGCGACATCTGGAGAAGAGGAAATTGCCGTAAACGATAATACCTGTATTTCAGATCCTTATTTTCTTGATAGCCGCGGTATAATGCAGTTTAATCAATCCTACCTTTATACACTCTCCATAAACGAAAGTAGAGTAAAATCTGATACAGAAAAAATCCATAAGTCTGTCTATCTGGAAACACATCTTACAATGGAAAATAAATCTCTACGGCAAGATATGATAAGACATTTCATTTCAAGTTCAAAAGGTCCAAACAATCTCTCAGAATATGTACGATTTTTAAACGAGCATTTTGATTTCACGCGAGATGGCATTTTATTTCACCTGCAAAATTATAACTCAAAAGAAAAAATACTTTTTATGTATCATTTTGGACCTGTGTTTTTTTTAAAACTCCTCATGCAATTCCTGAGAGAAGGGCATACAGGATTTATTCATAGATTTATGGGGCGCCATCATATGGCTCGCGAACTACCTTTTGAATTTATTAAATTCACCTTAAAGGACTGGTGGGATGCCCATGTTTTCAAACTTATTAATTCCGCCGAACGAAACTCGAAGGATCATTACAATATTCTTATTACAAATTTTACTCATCAATGGGAACTCGAACAAAATAGAATATTTCAGGCTATTACCAATGATCCTGTAATGACCAGGGCATATCATACAAGAGATTATAAAACCCTGGGACCATTTTTAGAAAAGGAACTTTCGTTTTTATTTTATTGTATATTCAATAGATTCCTGGGAACGGATTTTTTATATTTAGCTTTAAATAAACCGCCGAAAAACCTGGCACAGAATAGATTTTAATTTTTATTCACGAACATTTTCTTGTAGTATTTTCTTAATTTCTTCTTTGGATTTTTTCTTTTGCAATCGTACGCCATAGCGAATTTTAAAGGTTAAAGGCTCGATTTTATCTTTATCTTTAAAACTAAATTTTAATCGTGTTATATCATCGGCGATAATTTTATTTATTTCGCTTATATCAGAAGGACTAATCGGACGAATACGTGAAATTAATCCGGAGTCCTTAAATAATTCTACTTTATAAACTGCTTCAGTAAAAAGATCAATCATATCGTACGCTTTTATTTCTTCAGCCATTGGATTTCTTCCCGAATCATCTGATACGATCTTCATAGACTCCGAAAAGCCGGTTTGTTTTAATGAATAATCATCCGAAGATACAAATACTCGAAAAGCTTCATCTTCAACTGCTTCCTGAGAAAAATATTTTTCCACTTCTTTATTGAATTTATTTTTTACGACAGGTGAACTTTGTTTATCTAAAGTTGATACATTCCTCTGACCTGAAGCGCAAAATCCGGTTAGAGGAAGTAATATAATAAGAATTAGTTTTATGTTAAAAATTTTCACGGTTTACTGCATTACAACGAAATCAAAATGTCAACTAAAATTCATTTGGCGGAGAAGGGGGGATTCGAACCCCCGGTACGTTGCCGTACACACGCTTTCCAAGCGAGCACATTAGACCACTCTGACACCTCTCCAAATAATAAAATCTATATTTAGTCAATATAAATTATACTGGTAAACTACAAATACCAATCGTCACTGTAAATCAAAAAGGCAGTAGAAGCTACCCTTTTAACAATATTTATATTATGATTTAAATGGTCTACCCAAGTTCCTTATTGAGCTCTTCCAATTTGGCAAGTTGATCTTCCCATTCAAGGATGGATTCATCAAGCAATTTACGTGTGTTTTCTTTTTCTTTCTGAAGTGAGGATATTTCATCCTGACTTTTCTGGTTAAAATATTCCGGCGATGCAAAAACAGCTTCAATATCTTCCAGTTGTTTTTCCAATGAATGTATAGTTGACTCAAGTTTTTTAGTTGAAGTTTGAAGCTTGTTACGCATGCTCTTTTTTTCTTTTCGTAACTCGTACTGGTTTCCGCCTTTACCGATTGCAGAAGTTTCTTCGTTGCCCTTGTCTGTTTTTTGCTTTTTTACAACAAAGCGATTTAAATAATCGGTACCAAAATTTTCAAGAAATTCTTCATAATCTCCTGAAAATTTTCTAAGTCCGTCTTCGGAAATTTCAAAAATACTTTGGGCAATGTTTGAAACAAAACTTTTATCATGACTTACAAAAATAACAGTTCCCTTGAAATTCAGCAACGCGTCTTCAAGAGACGCAATACACTCCATGTCTAAATGGTTGGTAGGCTCATCAAGTAAAAGCACGTTTGGTTTTTCCGAAATAATTTTACCAAGATTTAGACGGGCTAACTCACCTCCGCTTAAATTTGAAACAGATTTGTCGGCTTCGTCTTTTGAAAACAAAATAGCGCCGAGTATGGAACGTATCTGGGCTGGTGTTGTGGGGGCAGAATTATGCGTAAGCCATTGAAGGGCAGATTCCTTTCCAGATACAACCTCATGATGCTCCTGGGCAAAGTATGAAATCTTTGCCTCCGCTCCCCACATAATTTTACCGGAATCCCCTTTGATAGCGCCGGCAAGAGCCTTCATTAACGTTGATTTCCCTGCTCCGTTTGGACCGATTATAGCGACTTTTTCCCCCCTTTCAAGTTCAAATGAAATTGAATTTAAAATTGTTTTATCGCCATATGCTTTCGACAGATTTTCTACTTTTAGTACTTCGCGTCCGGATGGTCTTTCCTGTTCGAGTTTAAAATCAGGATATCTTCGTGATGTTTTGGCAATGTCAGGAATGTCAATTTTTTCAATTTGCTTTTGTCGAGATTGAGCTTGTCTAGCCTTTGATGCCTTTGCTTTAAAACGATCAACAAACCCCTGCAATTGTTCAACTTTTTTTTCAAGCGATTGAACTTCTTTAAGTTTTTGTTCCATTGCAAGAGTTTTAGCTTCAACAAAGTCGTCGTAATTTCCTGTATAGTGGGTTATTGTGCGATAATCAACATCTAAAATATGAGTTGAAATTCGATTAATAAAGTGACGATCATGAGAAATCACCAGAAGCGCCCCGCGATATTTGGTAGCTAGATAATTTTCAAGCCATGAAATAGAAACTATATCTAAATGGTTTGTCGGTTCATCCAGCAATAACACATCAGGGTTTTGAAAAAGTACGCGGGCAAGTAAAACTCTCAATTTATACCCACCGGAAAGAGATTTCATTGGTTCAAAGTGTCTGTTTGAATAAATTCCAAGACCATCAAGAATTCTACAGGCGCGGGCTTCGGCTGAATAACCGTCATTGTTGTATATTGTTTCTTCAATATGTCCAATTTCTTCTTCATCGCTTTTTGTAAGATTATCATGGTGTGTATTTAAAAAAGCTCTTTTTTTCTTCAATGCATTGTATAAAACTTCATTTCCTGAAATTACAACGTCAACGATACGATCGTCTTCATATAGAAACTGATTTTGTTTCATGAACCCGACCTTAATTTCTTTGGGAACATTTACAGTTCCTGAAAAATTATGTTCTTCATCGGTTAAGATCTTTAAAAAGGTTGATTTTCCGCTTCCGTTTGAACCTACAATTCCGTAACGATTCCGCGGATTTAACTGGAGGTTAACATTTTCAAATAAAGGGTCTCCTGAAAACTGGAGTTTCAGATTGGTTATGGTAATCATATATCACTAATCTAAAAATGAATCTCAGTCATCGTGTAAAGTGGTTTACTGATGATGAACGTCAGCCAAATTGATAATTATGTATTATAATTTTCTTCGCCGGAAAATTACGCGTGGGGTAAGCAGGTAGCGTTATCTGCTTAGGGGCGCGCTTTGCCCCTTTAATTTTTGAAGTTGCGACTACTTTTTTTTATTTATATTCACTCTCTAAAAACTATATATTGACAATTCAACTTGTATTCGTTTTTTGTACGGACGATGGAGACTGAAAGATATAAAATGAGAGAGTTTCTGGGGAAACTGTGGATGAACCCGGCTCTCCAAAAAACAAGTATCGATAAAAAAGAAAATCAGGTTCTCAGTTTTTTGCGCGAAAATCAGCCTCAATTGCAAAAAATTTTTTCTCAAACTGAATATTTTCCTAATCTTACATGGAACGAGGCTGTTACCTTATTGTTGACCGAACTCGTTGATAAATTGCTAGAAACCATTATACCCAAAATTGATTATATTTACAAAAACATGATGTCTCCATCTGTAATTCAATCGCTTGAAATTGATGTTAATATTGATGCTGAAAAATTTAAAACTTTTTTAATTGAACAAATGCGGGTAAAGGCAATGAGAGATCATTATCTCTCTGCCATTCAAGTCATTTCTTTAAACTATTATGCAAATTATATTCCGGAAGCAATCGAAAGGCATAAGTATATTTATAACGAATTTATGCGGCATGATAAATTAAAAATGGATCCGCAGGCGCTTATTACTTACCTGAGTATAACAACCTTGTTTCGCCCGTTATTTCATTTTCCGGTTAAAGCGCTAAATGGTTCCAATGAGATAACCGGTACTTTAGCTAAATCTCCTGGAGATAAAAAATCCTTTGAAATGATGCTGAATTCTTTGCGTGACATTCTTGAAACGAAAATTGGAAAAGTTCCTGAAATGATTTTTATGTCGGGAATCCAGAGCAATCTTATGCTGTCTGACTTTCCTGATATTTCCGGCGTGGCAAAATTTATTGCGGTCATTTCTGCTCGATCTGCTGATTATATTCCCATGGAAAAAAAAGATCGAGGAGCTGAAAGCCCTGATAAATCCTGGTTTCAAATCAATCGTCGTAATTCTAAAATTTATGGTCTTGACCAGGATATATTGGATGAGTTGTATCAAATTGCCGGAGAAAAAGGTTGGTAATATGAAACATGAAGTAAATAAAGATCATTTTCCATCGGTTATTGAAAACTTGATCATCATTACTATAGTATTGGTCATTGGGCATACCATTATAGAAGATCTTGGCGCAGTGTATAACTGGTCTCATAAAACAATGACGGCAATCATGATCGCTGGATTTTTATTTGACCTTTTTTTTACCATGGAATTCATTGCCCGATCATTAATTTCAAAGAAAAATAATGAATTTGGTTTCTATATCAAGTACCAGAGAGGATGGGTTGATGCTCTGTCTTCAATTCCCCTTTTACTTTTGGTTTCTGGCCCGGCCATGTTTATGCTTTTATCAGGATCTGAATCGGAATCCATCGGGTTTGGCTTTTTCTCGATATTAAAAACCGCCAAAGCAATTCGTGTAACCAGAATATTAAGGTTAATTCGGGTTCTTAAGCTTTTCGGTAAAATACAAAATACCGATTCGAATATGACCAACCGGCACATGGGAAGCATTTCTACCATATCAGTGGTAACGCTGGTCATGGTACTTGTTATTACGCAATACATGCCTTTTGCCCGAGTCGGCGATCATGATGAATACCTCGCTGAAAGGACCAAAGAAATCAATACAATGTTAAGTTCAACCGGCGAAAATGCCAATATGAACGAATGGCTTAAAAGCTACGTTTCACGATCAAAAATTAATTCTGACATCATTGAATTAAAAACCAAAGATGGAGAAATATTATTTAGTAACCCAAATGAGGAAAATCTCAGAAATAAGTCATACAATCAAGGTAAGCCGATAAAATTGGCAAACGGTTATGAAGTAATTTTGTCTTATTATCCGGCAGATGCATTGCATGCTAAATCGAATATGATTATTTTTCTTTCTATTCTAGGTTGTATATTTTCATTCATGTTTATTTATTCTCGAATTTTTGTTCAGCAAATTACCGACCCAATTTATGTTATGACAAAGGGCTTTCGCAACTGGGATTATAATCTGGCAGTTAAAGAAAGCGACAATTATTCAAGTGATGAAGTATTTGAGTTGGCAAAAACATACAATCAAAAATGGCTTCCCCTGAAAAATCAAATAAGGGCTTTTCGTCAAAAAAAATCAGGAGCTCAGGAAAAATCATCAATTAAAATGGATGATGTGTTTTGAAAATTAATTATCAAATAAAATAAAACCTTTTTTTATTAAACTTTTCCAGTTTTTCATGGACATAATTTTTTGCCTGAGTTCTATTTTATCTTCTACCATATTATGCGCCATAACCGCAAGTTCCGAATGATATCTAAGGTCAGCAATTTTAAATTCAGATATACCCGACTGACGTGTATTTAATAGTTCACCGCTTCCGCGAATTTCAAAATCTTTTTGCGCCAGATAAAAACCATCTTCCGATTCAACCATTGATTTAAGCCGTTCTTCGCCTTCTGACGTAATTCTATCCGATTTTACCATTATACAAAAACTCTGGTGTTGTCCTCGACCTACCCGCCCTCGCAACTGATGAAGCTGCGATAGACCAAATTTTTCTGCATTTCGAATCATCATGACCGTTGCATTTGGAACATCTACTCCAACTTCAACAACTGTGGTCGTCACCAGAATCTGTATAACGCCCTGCTTAAATTTTTCCATTGCGCGATCTTTTTCTTCGGATGATAGTTTCCCGTGAAGAAGACCCAGCCGATACCCCTGAAAAATTTCCTGTTCCAAATAATGATAGTCAGTCATTACAGATGCCCAGGTAATTTTTTCACTTTCTTCGATCAAAGGATAAACGATATATGCCTGACGCCCCATATCGACATATTTTTTTATGCCCCTGTAAAGATTAGGCAAATCTTCTTCATTGAAAAGTCGAGTATCAATGGGCATTCGTCCCGGAGGCTTCTCAGATAAAATAATCGATTCCAAGTCTCCGTATAATGTCAAAGTTAAACTTCTTGGTATCGGGGTTGCGCTCATCGCCAGTAAATCCGGCATGATACCTTTTCCTCGAAGCGTATCGCGTTGCTCTACGCCAAAACGATGTTGCTCATCGATAATAACAAGTCCAAGCGAAGCAAATTCTGTTTTCTCTTGAATCAATGCATGTGTACCTATGATAAATAAAGTATCCCCTCTTTTAATTCTGTCAAGTTTTGCTTTTTTTTCAGAGGCCTTTTCAGAACCTGTAAGTAAATCCATTTGCAGAAATGGAAGATCTGATATATAATTTATAAAATTTAAATAATGCTGACGGGCAAGAATTTCTGTAGGAGCCATTACAGCAACCTGGATTCCTTCTTCAAGATATTCAAGCGCACATAAAAGCGCAACCAAAGTTTTTCCAGAACCGACATCACCCTGCAAAAGTGCTCCAAAAGGATACGGTTTGTAAGCCAGTTCATGTAAAGTAGAAATAGCTTTCTCTTGATCAAACGTTAATTTAAAGGGTAGATTTTGTTGTATGATCGAAGCCCATTCTTTCTTTTTAGTTATATTTAATGGTTGAGATTTTTTTAAAGATCTGCGTTTAATTTTTTTTTCATACATTATAACGGCAAATATCAGTAATTCGTCAAAAGCAAGTCTACGTCGGGAATTTTCTACATCCTGCATTTCCTTGGGAAAATGAATATTTTCAAGCGCTGCATCGAGAGTCATTAGATTATTTTTAATTAAATCATGCGGCAATAAATAATCAACTATTCGAGATGAATAAAGATCGAGAGTTTTTCGAACAGCGCTTCGAATAATTCGATTTGTAAGAAAATTATTTCTCATTCCATCTGTAATGCGATATATAGGTATAATTTTACCCATATGCATAAGTTCATCACCGCTTAAAATTTCAACTTCAGGATGAAGTATGTTGATACTGCCGTGAAACATATCGATTTTTCCGGAAAAAGCAGCATGAATATCTGGTTTTAAAAGTTTTTGATAATATGGTATCGCCTGAAAAAAAATAAGCTCTATTTTAACATCTTGAGTGAGGCAAGTTACAATGAGTCGACGCTTTTTTCCATATTTAACTTCGTTTCCTGATACAATGCCTATAAAAGTCACTACATCGCCGACTCGAGATGTTTTTAAATCAAGAAGCTGGCTTCGATCTACATATTTTCTTGGAAAATAATACAGTAAATCCTGAACATCTTTAATGCCTTTTTTATAAAGAGCTTTTAATTGTTCTTCGTTAAAAACAGATATATTTGAAAGAGATTCCATGTTTCACCATTTACAAATCATGGGTAATATTAAAATTTTGCCCTTTGCGACAAGTAGAATTACATACCAATGAAATAATATGCAAGGGACGGCTATTTCCTGGTAGAAATGTTCATATTTAAAATATTAAATTTTTATGGTATTAAAACCAAATTTTAAATATACGGAACAAATATATTTATAAGGCATATATATTTATAAAAATTCTTTGACATCATAACGTTATTTGTTATAATGATTTAGCTCCAATGAAAACCGACGAATTAAAACCAGAAAGAATATTACCATATATTCCCGATCGTATATTATATCGATTAAAAGAAAGCGGAAGATCTCTTTATAGAACTGAAAAATTATCCGGAGCCATTTTATTTTTTGATATTGCTGGATTTACAACCCTTACAGAAACACTGGCAAAAGCTCACACCGATACAGACAGATCTGCTGAAATTATGCAAGAAATTTTAACAGAATATTATACAAATTTATTAAATGTTGTACGCTCCTTTGGTGGTTTTACCTATCAATTTGCCGGAGACTCTGTTCTTGTTGCATTATTGCAAAATCAAAATGAAACATCGCAAGAATGTGCCTTAAGAGCCGCGCTTTGTGCTGTTAAAACTCAAGATGTTATTCAAAAAATTAATGAAGAAAAAAGCGAAAATGAAATTCAGGTTTTTCTTAAAATTTCCATTTCTATAGGAGACTTTCATCAAATCACTCTTGGCAGCATTAAACGATTTCTTTCTGCGAGCATCATTGGTCCACCGGTTGAAGAAGCATTATTGGGCGAAAACCTTGCCAATAAAAATGAAATCATCGTTTCTACAACTGTCTGGAATTTTCTACCCGATACAAAAACCGGCGAAGCTATAGATAATTATTTTCGTCTTATTCATCCCGGTATATCAAGGGAATATAATTTTGACCAAAGTATATACGATATTACATCAAACTCTCGAAAACTGGCGAGATCATCAGCCCGTTTTCTTCCGCCGATTTTACTTAATAAAATAAATAATGCAACTCAAAACTTTATTGGTGATTTTCGCGAAGTAACTTCAGTATTTGTTGGAATTGCAAAAAATAACTTAAGCGAAGATATCGCTCAAGTAGCAAACCTATGGAATGACTTTTTTGATTTTCTTCAGGAATGTTCAGAAACTTTTGGCGGTACGCTGGTTCAAACCGATTTTAGCGATAAGGGTAACGTTTTTCTTATTTTGTTTGGAGCCCCTCAAGCCATGGAAAATAAGGAAATCATGGCATCCGAGTTTGCATTAAAAGTAATCGATAATGTAAATTCTTATCCTGGAATTAAAAATTTAAGAATAGGAATTTCGACTGGTAAATCTTTTTGCGGAGACCTTGGTGCAGAATTTAGAAAGGGATATACTCTTGTTAGTAATTTTATAAACCTTGCTTCTCGTTTAATGACATACGGCGAAGATCAAACCATACATATAGATATTACGACACGAAACAAACTGCCTTCTAATTTTGAACTCAAATCAATTAACGATGTAAGCTTGAAAGGGATGGAATTAAAAGTTAATTTTTACAAACTTATTGGTAAAGATCAGTCCAAAAAAGAGTACAATGAATTTTTTTCAACGCCAATGATTGGCAGAAAAACCGAATTGCAGAAAATACATGATATTTGTTTTGAAAGCCTGAATAATAAGACCAAAATTCTTTCAATTGCCGGCGAAGCCGGTGTAGGTAAATCAAGATTAATTTCATCCTTTTTAAAAAATCTACCCGATAAAAATATCAAAGTAATTACAACATCATGTTTTCCCTATGAAAAAAATACACCTTTCTATATATGGCGCGAAATAATATCTTTAGTATTTAATCTTGGTGAAAACGATTCTGTTGATCAAAAACTACTGAGTATTAAAAGTGTTTTAAAGCAACTAAACGATGTAGATGAGCAGTGGGCAAATGCAGTTGCCATCATGGCGAGTATCAATGTTGAAGAAGAATCTCTTACCAAAAACCTTGAATTACTTCAAAAAAAGGAACGCCTTTCACAAATCTTGCTGGAAGTTATAAAATTTATTTCAAACCTACAACCTTTGCTTGTTGTAATTGAAGATATTCACTGGGTAGATGAAGCCTCTTTCAACCTGCTTGAATATATTTTTACACATTTAAAAAATCATCCTGTTTTATTTTTTCTCGTAAGTCGTCCATGGAAAGAACTAGAAATACTCAATTCAAAAAGTAACTACACTAATATTGCTTTAAATGAACTTCCAAAAGATGAAGCAATCGAATTGATTCGTATACGTTTAAATTTAAAAGAACAAAATAACTCGATAGAAGAGAAAATCATGGTCAATAGCCATGGAAATCCATTCTTTATTGAGTCGATTGTATATAGCTTAAAAGAAAATGGAGTCATTGTCGCAGCTGAAAATGGAAAAAATGAAATTAACCAGTCTGTAGAAAGTTTAACCATTCCCAACAGCCTTCAAGATGTAGTTTTATCCCGTATCGATCGATTGTCTGAAGATGAACAGGCTCTATTAAAAATTGCTTCTGTTATCGGACGTATTTTTATGTTTAAGCTTTTACATAAAATGAATCCGGCTCTAACTAAAAATTCGGTTGAAGCTGTAGTTAGGGTATTAGAAAATCTTGAACTTACTCCCGTTGAATCAACAAGTCCATTATCATATATTTTTAAACATGCCATCATTCGAGATGTCGCCTACAATTCTCTTTTATTGTCAACAAGGCGTAACCTACATTCTCAGCTTGCCGACATCATGGAAAATGAATATAAAAATAACCTTATTGAAAATGCCGAAACTTTAGCTTTTCATTTTAGCGAGGGCGGACAAAATGAAAAAGCCTTTCATTATACTCTCATCGCCGCCCAAAAAGCAGCAGAAAAATATGCAAATAAAGACGCGCTTCATTATTACTCGAGAGCTCTTGATTTACTTGATGATTATCGCGGAAAAAATATCAATAAAGCTTATGAAATTCGAAAAGAAATGGCCATAGTAAACAGAAACCTTGGAAATTTTCAGGATTCAAGGGATCTTTACGCTATTTGTCTGGCATATTACAAAGATCCCATTAATTTAGCAGAAATGAAATTTGGTATCGGACGAAGTTATCAGGAACAGGGCGATATTTTAAATGCCATTCATAATCTTGAGGCTGCTTTAAAATATCTTGGAACAAAAACGCCGGTTAGTAAGGGGGCAACCATCCGAGGACTTCTTCGGCAAATGGTCATTCGCGGTTTTCATAATGCATTTCCATTTGCCATCCGTAAAACTCAACGCAAACAACAAAAATATAAATTACAATCACGAATATTAATGACTCTCCAAAAAATATATTTTTTAAAAAGCGTTGAGCATGTCGCCTGGGCTTCGTATGCGCATGTCAACCTCACTGAGCGAATGAATGATGATTGGGATCTTTCGCTAGGTTACTCATATTACGCAACGATCATTCAAAGCATCGGATTTATAAAATCTGCCAGAATTTATTTTGATCGTGCGCTGAAAATTCTTGAAAAAACAAATATGCTTTATCCACAGGGCTTAACCTACCAGCGTCTTGGAGT
The DNA here is from genome assembly GCA_029857955.1 of Spirochaetia bacterium. Lineage (GTDB taxonomy): Bacteria > Spirochaetota > Leptospiria > Turneriellales > JAOUFE01 > JAOUFE01. The sequence continues at coordinate 7,444 of JAOUFY010000029.1, read as the reverse complement.
TCATGGAACATATATCAACAATCCCGATTTTGTTATTGAAATGGAAGAAAAATCTATCAAAACACTTTCTCAGATAGGTGAATTATGGGATATGATGATGAGTCATATTGTACTTGCGATTGGTCATTACTATAAAGGAAATCTTCGAAAGGCCTGTGAAGGTTTGATAGAAATGGAAAAATCCGCCAGAGAAGTAAATTCAAAAATGTACATTGGCTGGTCAACGGGCAGAAAGGCCTATAACCAGTACCTGATGGGAGAAGTAACGTATCCACAAATTAAAGATATTTTAAATCAAGGAGAACAAATTGCAATTGATGTACGAGATATGGCTGGCCTATCAGCTGTATTGATGTTTCATACAAAAATTCTTTTACTGGAAGGTAATACTGAAGAAGCTTTGCTAATGGCTGAAAAAGAGCTTGCTGCTATAACGGAATATGGAGTAAAATTACCGCATGTACATTATGGATTGGTCGCAACAATAGAGGCTGCCGCCGCAAATATTAACTCTACAAACAATGAAATTATAAAACGCAGTAAAAATTTGTTTAATAGTTCTTACAGAACATTGAAAAAATCAGCAAAAGCGTTCCCTTATATTAAAGGGCCGACTTATCGAGCTCTGGCTGTTTATCACGAAGCCTGCGGAAATCACGCTCAGGCAATCAGTGAAATTAAAAAATCAATTTCCGTACTTAAAAATGGCCCTAACAAACTGGAGTATGGCTGGGCTCTGCAGGATGCCGCCAGGATTTTAAACGACTCTTCCATCAAAGAACATGCAGAAAAAAAACTTGGTGAATGTGAAGTTTTTTTACAAAAATCATAAGTTTTAATTTACAAACAAAAAAGGGGGAGTCCCCCCTTTCGCTCCAAAGCCTTTGGCTTTTATGCTTAACCCCTCGATAAAAACCTTTTGGAAATTTAAATTTTATTTAAATACATTCATCAACTTATAATTAAAATTATGACGATAATGCTTAATTGTATGAAGAAAAATATATTTGAAAATGATAAAATTCCTGTTAGTGGCGAAATATTCAACATTCTCTTAAAACATAAAAATGTAGTGATTGAGAAAATTTTAAGCTCAAACCTTGTACCAGAAAAAGAATACATACAGGATCAAGATGAATGGGTTATACTTTTAAAAGGCGAAGCTAATATTTTAATCGATAATAAAAATATTCAGCTAGTCCCCGGCGATTTTATTTTTATCAAATCGGGAAACCCTCATAAGGTACTAAAGACTTCATCAGGTACAACCTGGCTTTCCGTACATATTTATTGACGAGCGTATGTAGAAAGAATTGTTTCTATGGAGTTTACATCCATGCTGATTTTTGAAGCGATTTCATCTGCAGACCAGCCCATTTCACCTAACCGCACAATCATTTTTCTTTTATCATTTCCAATATTTTTTGAAACTATTTTTTCTGCATCTTTAGCGGTGGAAGTGATTCTTTCGCTGTAGTCTGACGCATTGATTAAATCGGTCAATTGTTTAACTTTAGATTCAGCATCATGTTCGATTTTTTCAATCGTCATTACGCTGTCGCTCATAGAGATTCTCAATTCTTCAAAACGTTTTCTCAACGTGTCAATTTGTTTTTTCCGGTTTTCAATATCATCGATAAGGTCTTCAATCTCAAGAAATTTCTTTTGAACATCTTCAATTTCACTTTCATGTTTTTTTAACGACTCCATCTTGACTTCCATGGAATCCATTTGACCTTTCAGTGTTTTCGATCTGTCATCAATGAGTTTAAACGTAGTCGATATAGAATCGATACGACCTTCAACTGAATTTACAGATTTTTGATGTTCTGCAATAGTCTCAATGACATTTTCAACAAGCGTATGCTGGTGAACAAATTCTTCCAAAATACCGTCAAGTTTGGCGCGATACTCGTCAACCTGATCCTGGGCGTTTAAAATATCATCTACTTTATTTTTAACCTGCGCAATCTTTTCGCCCTTCTCTTCTATTTCATCGCGAATGTTTAATATCATTTGAAGCTGGTCTTCAAGCTTGTCTACCTTTTCTCGTTTTTGCGCCAGCATCATAAGTTCTGCGTCTAACTTTAAACGAACCTCTTTGAGCTCATCTACACGTTTATAGATTTCCTGAATATCAGAATTTTTTGCTTCGGCATCATTTAGTTTGTTTTCCAGAAGCTGAATAACTTTTCTTACATTTTCTGTACTTTTTTCGGCTTTGTCAAGAACCTTCATCTCATCTTTTAACTGATTAAATGCGCCCTGAACAGTCATAATTTCTTTGGCGGTTTGTTTGGTTTCTTTATCAATTTTATTAAATAATTCTTTTTTCTCATGAGTAAATGAAGCAATCATTTCTCGTGTTGATTCTTCAACATTTTGAAACTCTGATCTCAAGTTAGAAACTTCTTTTTCAATTTTCTGAAGCATGCTTTCTGAATTTGTATGCATCATTTCTGTAGTTTTTTCAATACGATCATCCATTTCCATATTAAAAAGTTGAAGCTGTTTTTCACTAAGCTGCTTCATTTCTTTTTCAAGTTTTGATCTTTCCGCCTGTAGAACATCCAATACAGAATCATGTTTACCTTGAATTTCTTTTTTAATTTCGCTGAAGCGTGAAGACATTTGCTGCATTTTTTCAAATGCTGAATCTTCTTTATCCTGCATTTTCAATTTAAAGGCAGATAAAAGTTCCGAAAGGTTTTTTTCATTTTCTTCCGTCCAGCCTTGAGATACTTTTTCTATTTCAGAAACTTTGTCGTTAATGGTAGAATCAAAACCTTCCAGTAAATCAGTTCTTTTCTTCTCCAGCTCTAGCAATCCCTTGTGAACGCTTTCGCGAGCTGTTCTTGTCATATTTTCAAACTGGGTTTCCCATTTTTCCGCCGATTGTGAAAAAAGAATTTCCTTTTCTTGCATTTTTTTCATTACAGATGAAGTTTCATCATTCCACTTATCCATAAGATGCTTTTGCGAATCTAAAAGGTTTTTTTCAATATTTCCCAGTTTATTGTAAAGTGGAGAAACTTTGTTTTCAATTTCTTCGGCTGAATTTTCGCGAAGTAAGGCAATCTCAGATTCAAGACTTTCAATTTCTTTTGCCACATTTACAAGTTTTCCAGCTAAATCTTTTTCAAACATTTCAGACATGTCTTTAGCCGATTTTTTCATTTGCTGAACATAACCGGATAAATCATCCTGAATTTGAGTTTTAACGGTCGAAATATCACTGGTTAATTTTTTAAATCTCTCTTCACTTTCTGATTCTAATGTACGAATTTGCAGTTGAACCCGATTAAACTCATCCTGATACTCTTTAACGTCAGAAACAAATTCTTCATAGGAGTCTTTAAAAACTTCTTCAGCTCGCTGCTGAACTGATGTAATGGCCTTATTAATTTGATTTTGAAGATCCTGCATCTCATCTGCGCTGAGATCTTCAATTCTAGCCAGGGCGCCCTCAACTGCCGTATTTAAACCGGCAATGAGTTCATTTACTTCTTCAGCTGCAATTGCAGATTTGTTATGGATGTTATCAATACTTTCATTATATACCAATTGAAAATTATCCATTTTTTCCTGGAATTTCAATAGATCATTTTCTGTTGATTTTATAAATTCAATCTTCCTGTTTTCACTTTCGTCAAAAACCTTGTCTACGGCATTTCGTATAGATTTTTCAAGTGAACTTTTTGTTGTCTCTAAAATCTGTTCGCCTTGAATGGTTTTTTCTTTTATTTGATTTATTGCACGATTAAAAACATTGTCAAGATCACTTATTTTTGTATTAATTTTTTCTATTTCGTTTTGGGAAAAACCGTTAATTTCTTCTTTTTTCTTTTGAGACTCATTATGGATTTCTTTTACCGATGTTGTCAATGCCAGTTTCAGTTCGTCAACCATTCTATTGATTTTTTCTTCATTATCAAGACTATTACGTACAATCAACTGCTCTGAAGTTTTAACGCGGTTTTCAAAACCATCCATTTTATCGTAAAAACCGGCAACCTTGTTTTCGACGGCATCAATAATTTTCTGTTTACCTGAATCAGTTTCTAACTGAATTTTTTCAGCTGCCTTCTGTACAGCTTCTTCAAGTTCGAGAATTTGATCTTTAAGAACCTGATCAGCCTCGTGAACTGATTCTTCAAGAGAAGAGCTTCCCTCTTTAACAATATTTTGAATTTCGTTTATTCTGTTTTGCAGCCCTGCAACTTCAATTTCTATCGTCTGACTTATTCTATTTTTGCCGATTTCTGTTTCTTTATGAATACTCTCCGAAGCAACTTGAATCTGATGTTCCAATGTCGCAACTCTTTCTCTCAGGGTTTGGTCAGAATTTTGAACAGATTCTTCAATAGTTAAAACACTTTCATTTACTTCTTTATTAAATTCATCAATTTTTATCTGTAAACTGCCAATTTCATTTTCTATTACTTTAACGACTTGTTTTTTGCCCGATTCGGTTTCTAATTTAATATTCTCCAACGCTTCTTGAATTGCATCTTCAATGGCGGAAACCTGTTCATGAAGTGCATGATCTGAGCCTTGAACAGTTTCTTCTATTGTGAAAGCGCCTTCTTCAATCATTTTGTTAAAAAGTTCTATCTTTTGTTGCAGAGAGTGAAACTGTTCTGAAGTAAAACTATGGATTTCATCTTTTTTAGATTCTGCTTCATCGATCATTTGTTGAATCGATGCCTGAACAACGTTTTTAAAGTTTTGTACCATCTCGTTTAAATCACTTTCATGAACTTTCAAGTTGTCTTTTACGTTGGTACTATTTTCATCGTACAGAAGTTTAAACTGATTAATTTTTTCATCAAAACGGGCGAGCTCCAATTGAGCGCTTGTGCTGATTTCAGCTTTGATTTTTGCGGCTTCCGAACCTATTATATTTACAGCAGAATCAACAACATCTTCAATATGTGACAGTTTAGCTTCAATTTCAATATCTCTTTTTGAACCAACATCTTCAAGAATGTGTAAAGACTCGGTATATGTTTTTTGATACGCTTTAAATTTTTCTTCAAGAACGCCTATTTCAGCATTAACAAACTCTCTGAACTCCGATTTCTGCCGTTGGGCATCTTCCATAATATCAGAAGAATTTTCTTCCATAAATGTGGAAATTTGGGCCAGCAAACCCTTGATAGTTTCTTCCTGCTCGCCAAGGTTGATGCCAATATCGCCTGCATTATTTAAAAATAATTTATTGAGTTCGTTAAATTTTTCTTCAATATTTTGAAATTGCTTTGTAAAAAAGTCGATAACATGTTCTTTTCTGGCATCAGTTTCACTATAGAGTAGACTAAGGGCATTTTCAACTCCAGATTCAAAACCGCGCATCTGATCGCTAAAAAACTGACGCCCCTTATTGGTCTCATTACTTATATCTTTAACGCTGGATTGGTAAATATTTTCAAAACTATCCAGCTTCGATTTAATCGTTAAAAGTTGTTCGCCAACAAAGCCTGTAAGCTTTTCACGCTCTTTTGTTAAATGACTGTTCATTTCATGGATGGCCTGTTGTGCTGAATGTTTATAACCTTCCATGATATTGATAAGATTATTTTCATTTTCCCTAACGCGCGCAGTTAAAGTACCCGAATTTTCATTGAACAGTTCATGAAAATAGTCTATTTTTGTTTTAACTTTATCAAATTCATTGTCTACAAAACTCAGCAGTTGATCTTCTTTTTCATTTGCCTTGTTTTCAATGATTTTTACTGAGCTTTCGATAAGTCGTTCAAATTTAGAAAGTCGTTTTTCAATTTCGGCTTCTTCTTTATGGATAGTTTTTTCAAATAAGTTTACCTTTTCATCAAACTCAAGTTGCTTTTCGGCAGAAATTTCCTCAACCTGTGAAATTACTTTGTTTACAAAGTTTTCAAATTTTCGAAAACGTTCATCTTCTTTAGATTCATTTTTTTGTATATTTTCGAAAAGTAAAGATGACTTATTATCTATTGCTTTTACAAAAACCGTCATCTGATTTTCAGAACGATGAAAAACTTCTTCTAGATATAATTCAATCTCAGATCTTTTCTTGTCTGATTCATTATTTATAGTTTCAAGCGACGATTTAATGGCAATCTGAAGACGCGCAAGATGTTTTGCCAATTCTTCTTCCTGATTATTTACCTGTTTAAAGATATTTTCTTTTGTAATATCATATATTTTTTCAAAGGAATCAATTTGACCTTGAATTTTTGAAGCTTCCTCTTTAACAGATCGAATAAGTTCGTCTTTTTTTGCAAGGGTATCGTAATCAAGAGAGTTAATTTGATCGCGGATCTTGTCAGTTTCATTTATAAAGCTTTGAAATAGTACATTTCTTTCTTCATCCATATCACTACGAATTTTTTCAAATCTTTTACGTAACTCATCATCAGTACGCGCAATCGACTTGTTTAATGATTCTAATTGATTCTGATTATCCATTAGCTCATTTTGAAATTTATGTTTTAACTGCTCAATAACGTCTGGCAAATGAACGGTTAAAATTTTCTCATTTTCATTAATACGTAAATCAAGCTCATCCAGAATTGAAAATCTGCTATGAACTTCTTTTTCAATGGTTGCTGTAAGACCTTTTGCGCTTGTTCTAAGAGAATTCTCCAGATCTTTGTAACTGTCTACGATCTTTTGAGACAATACACCATGTTTTTCAAGCAGTTCATCTCTTAATTTTTTTTGATACTCATGGGTCTCTGATGAGACACTGCTTAGTTTTTCTTCAAGAAGACGAACAACCTCTTCAGACTTTTCACCAATTGCCTTTTGAAACGTTTTTACCATTTTTGAGGCATCTTGATCTACATTTTTAATATACTCTTGAAGATTTTTTATTTTCTTCTGATGTTGGTCAATCCGGTCAAGAGATTCGTTTATATATTTCACCTGATCTTTAACAGAGTTTGTAGTAAGCTCCAGCGACTGCAATTCCCCATCCATTTCAAGCAATGAATTGCGACTATTTTGAACGTCAGAAACTGAATCTTTAAGCTGACTGAGTTCATTCTTAAGCTCGCCAAGATACTTATCCGAACTCATGAGCAATAGATCAAGCTGGGTGCCTGCATCTTTTAATTCTTCTTTTTTTTGAATTGCGATATCGATAAGCTCTTTTTGTCCCCTTTCAATCAAGGTCTTAAGCTTTCTTAAATTGATGTTCGATTTATCCAATCTTCGAAGTAAAATAGTTATAACTACCGAGGCCAAAAACGGTATGGATAACTCAATCATTATGTCACATTTACAAAGATTTCTGCATTTACAACCCTTTTTTTATATTCGAGTAACTTAAAGCGTAACTTCTCAATAATCAGGCAGGGCATTGTAAATTTTTTCAGCCTGAATTTTCATTAAATTGGTCAGGTAGGGTATTTGATTGGTGCCAGTCAGTCGATCCTGCAAATAATCAAGAAATGAAATA
>JAOUFY010000139.1 GCA_029857955.1 Spirochaetia bacterium | reverse complement strand
AAATCTCAAACATGGAAACTATTTTGTCCAGTGATCAATAAAAAGTTCACTGAAAATTGTATTATTCCAGGGTCAAACAAATTTCGGATATTTTTAATACCGCTTTTTGCGAACAAAGTCCGCAAAAATGCCGCTACATCGAAATAGCGCGCCCAAGTTTTGGGACGCGCTCTTAATACAACACGGCCTTGACAAACTGCTTCCAAATATAATTCAATAGAAAGACAGTTTATGCTTTACTTGCAGATTATTTCGTAGAAGGAACCTGACTGATCAGCTGACCAAGCATTGTGTCGTGCGTTGTGATCGCTTTCTGGTTCATCTCGTACATACGATTTACTTCAATCATGTCGACCATTTCAGTGACGATGTTAACGTTTGAAATTTCTAAAAAATTTTGAAGTACTTCAGGCATGTCTTTGTCAGCGGGTCGAAACGGCTCTCCTGATTCGGGAGTCGTGCTGTACATGGAATCGCCGAATTTATCCAGATGGCGCGGATTTTCAACTTTGACGATTTGCAGCCGATCGAGCATAACAGGATTTTCCCATTTGTTCATGTCGTTGCCGGTATATTGTTCAGGTTTGTTGCCGATGACAGCGTTGATCCACACTTCGCCGTTTGGTTTAATTTGGTAGTTGTGCTGGTTTACCTTGACAGGTCCATTTTCACCCATCAGCGGAAATCCGTTTGGTGTTGCCAGGTAACCATTTTTATCCAGAATAAATGCGCCGCTTCGTGATAGCATGGCTCCACGATCAGACTGGATGACAAAAAAACCCTCTCCATTTATGGCCATGTCGGCCTGGTTATCGGTTTTTTTTAGCGCCCCTTGTTCAAACTGGGTAAATATTTCGTTTACTTCGACGCCAGTTCCAAGTTTACCAACGACAGGCATTGTGTCGAAACTCCCAAGAGGTGTCATGCCGACGCCGTCATCATTTGCCCTGTGCAATAAAAGTTCTGGGAACGTTTTAAAAACAACGGTGTCTTTTTTAAACGCTGTTTTATCGACGTTGGCGATGTTGTTTGCTAAAGTATCCATTTTAACCTGCATCGAGTCCATGCCCGAGGCGCCGGTGTATATTCCGCGTATCATATTTTAGTATCGTATTAAGCTTTACTTTATATTAGCAAATTATGTCTTATCGCATGATCAATTTTCACCTTAACGGGGTCTATGCCTTGCGACTTCCTGCACTTGGCAAACTACACCCATTTTGTGTTTTAGGCAAGTCTGCCATAAACAGGGGCAAGTCTGCCCCTTGGGCAGAGCAATGCGGGCCAGAACGCCCGCTGTGCTCTGCCCAACCCCTGACGCTATTTTCGAGAAGTATAGATGAGTAGTCAATATTACCTTTCGCTGGGAACAGGAATTCACCAATTGCCGCTAATCGAGGCTGCAAAAAAGTTAAAACTCAAGGTGATCGGAGTAGATCAAAACGCGCAATCTCCAGGAATGGCCATTTGCGACTTAAAAATTCAGGAATCTATTTATAATTACCGTAAAATATTTTATAAAATCAATTCGCTATTGATTGACGGAGAAATTGTTGGCGGCTATTCGGCAAGTTTTGGCAAAGCGCTCTTAAGCTGGAGTTATCTTGCCGAAAAACTAAGAGTCGGAGGAATTTCACGTCCATTGATGGAAAGGTTATTGGACAAGTATGAAGTTCGAAAAATGTTAAGCGAAGTTCATATAAAAGCTCCGAGTTTTAGTCAGCCCAAATTTATAGCGGGAAGATCAGGTATTGTAAAAAAACAATTGAATGATATCAAGGGTGGTTTTCATGCTCCATATATAGTTAAACCAAGATCAGGCTGGGGTAAAAAAGATATTTATGAAATCGATGATGTAAAACATTTTCGCGAATTATTCGGTAAAAAAAATTTAATTGAAAACGGAATTTTGCCGTCATCGTTTATAATTGAAGAAAAAATTGAGGGCGATGAGATTACGGTAACAGGGTTGGTGCAAAATTTTTGTTTTATACCTGTATGTGTAACAGATAAAATCAC
>JAOUFY010000138.1 GCA_029857955.1 Spirochaetia bacterium | reverse complement strand
GTGTCAATATGCGCAAACGATTTGCGCGCCCAACTCAGGAAAATCCAAAAGGTGGGGTGATTGAAGTCGAGATGCCGATTGAGATTTCAAATGTGCAATTTTACGACAGTAAAGAAAAAAAGGCCTCACGCATTGCAGTAGGCAAGAATAAAGAAGGCGCGCGGGTAAGATTGTCAGTTGCGTCTGGTAGAAAGCGCGAGCTAGCATAAGGATTATAAAGTGGCAGAGGCAAAAACACAACCCCGGTTAAAAAAACTCTATAGTGATAAAATCCGCGCTGAGTTAAAAACTGAGCTCGGAGTTAGTTCCATTATGGAAGTTCCATGCTTAAAGAAGATTGTATTGAATGTCGGAGCGGGATTTGCCGTTGCGAATCCAAAATCGATTGATTCTGTTGTTACTGAATTGGCCAAGATTACTGGGCAAGCTCCTGTAAAGACAAAAGCAAAAGAGGCTATTTCGAATTTCAAGTTACGAGAAAATCTTCCGATTGGCGTTATGGTTACATTACGCGGTCAAAGAATGTATGAATTTTTAGATCGATTGATCAATGTTGCTTTGCCTCGTGTGCGAGATTTTAACGGTCTTAGCCCAAAATCATTTGACTCTATGGGCAATTATAGCTTGGGAATCAAAGAGCAGATCATATTTCCAGAAATTAAATTTGATGATGTTGAGCTGATTCATGGTATGGATATCACGCTGGTTATTCAATCAAAGTCTGCAGAGCATTCGGCGAAATTACTGGAAAAATTTAATTTTCCAATTAGAAAAAAACAGGATACGAAGGGATAAGAAGTTATGGCAAAGAAGTCCATGGAAATAAAAGCGGAAAGAGAGCCAAAATTCTCAACGCGAGGGTATAACCGTTGCCCTTTGTGCGGAAGGGTTCATGGCTATATGCGCCGGTTTGAAATGTGCAGGATTTGTTTCCGTGAGAACGCTTCACGCGGTTTAATACCGGGTGTTTCAAAATCTTCTTGGTAATATTATGACAACAGATTTAATTGCAGATACTTTAACACGAATTCGAAATGCAGGGCGAGCCCGACACGAAAGCGTAGAAGTTAAATTGAACAATACGTGTGAAAAAATTCTTGGAATTTTAAAACAAGAAGGTTTTATTGAAGCTTATACGGTTTATAAAACAGGCGTAACCAGAATGGCAAAAGTAGATTTGCGATACTTTCGGAATAAACCAGTGATTGTTGAGCTGGAGCGTGTGTCGAAGCCGGGTCGTCGAATCTATCTAGCATGGAAAGATATTAAGGCAACTAAAAACAATATGGGACTCAGTATATTTTCTACTCCAAAAGGAGTTATGTCTGAGAAAGAAGCAAAATTTCAGCACGTTGGTGGTGAATATCTTTGCAAGGTATTTTAAGAGGCAATATGTCGAGAATTGGTAATAAAATAATTCCTATACCTGCAGGGGTGACAGTGGACTTTCAACCTTCGACTATAACAGTTAAAGGTCCGAAAGGCACATTGGTGAATCCGAATTTTGCAGGACTAACAGGGACTGTTGAAAATGGAGTATTAAAGATAACACGGGCGAATGATGAAAAAGATCTGCGTGCAAAGCACGGATTGGTTCGCTCGCTTGTAAACAATAGCGTTGTAGGAACAACAACTGGCTTTAGTGAGATGTTGTTACTGCAAGGTGTTGGTTATCGTGCACAAAAAAAAGGTAAAGATGTTGTTTTTAGTTTAGGGTTTTCTCACGAAGTAATTCTGAAAGAGCCCGTTGATGTATCAGTAGAAGTGCTTGAACCAACAAAGCTTAAAATTTCAGGAATTGACAAACAACGTGTGGGGCAAGTTTCCGCACAGATCAGAGCATTTAAAAAGCCTGAGCCTTATAAAGGTAAAGGTATACGATACGAAAAAGAAGTTGTAAAACGAAAAGCCGGTAAAGCCGGGAGTAAAAAATAACAGGTAAATTATGGCGTCGCAGGCAAGATTAAACAGACAACGATCCAAAAGGGTGGCGCGAGTACGCTCGGCAATACGCAAAGGCAATCGTG
>JAOUFY010000028.1 GCA_029857955.1 Spirochaetia bacterium | reverse complement strand
GCTGGAAAATACAGATTTGCTACAACACCAGGCGTCTATGAATTGATTCGAACTTTTATTCATAATAAAAAGAAACATACTTTGTCGAGGTCAATGCTTGAAACACTTGCCATCATTACATATAAACAACCAATTACTTTATTGGAGATTGAAGAAATCCGCGGAGTAAATTCAAGATCTCATGTTACCGGATTGATAAATAAAAAATTAATCAAGGTAGCAGGGTATAAAGAAGCCCCGGGAAAACCCGGTTATTATGGTACAACACGCGAATTTCTGGAATATTTTGGACTGCAAAGTTTACAGGAATTACCATCGCCGAAAGAAGTTAAAGAATTAAATTTTGAAGAGTTATAATAATTATGAAAGATCAGTCTCTCGATGAAATACGAAAAAAAATAAATCAGGTAGATGAAGAAATATTAAGTTTGATTTCTCAGCGTGTAGATCTTGGAAGACACGTCGCAAACGCAAAACAAAAACATGATTCGGTATATTTCAGACCAGATCGGGAAAGACAGGTGATGCAGCGTTTGACAGAAATAAACCCGGGTATTCTTGATAACGTAAGAGTACAAAATATTTTTCGTGAAATCATGAGCGCAACGCTTTCCATGCAAAAACAACTTCAAGTTGGTTATCTTGGTCCGATAGGAAGTTTTTCGCATCAGGCAGCCATTAAAAAATTCGGTCATTCATTAAAACTTGTTCCATGTGCAGATTTTGAAGACGTGTTTGAGCAAGTACAAAAAAAGAAAATAGATTATGGTATAGTACCTATTGAAAATTCTCTGGAGGGAATTGTAAATGCAACACTTGATAATTTATTAAAATATAATCTGAACATTTATTCCGAAGTGCATTTGGCGATTCATAATAATTTGCTTTCTTTTGCAGAAGAGATCTCGCAAATTAAAACCATTTATACCTATCGGCAACCCTACGGACAATGTCGTCAATGGATAGGTAAATATCTGCCACACGCGGAATTTATTGAAACAACATCAACATCAAAAGCAGCTGAACTGATTGCGCAAAAAAAAGATCCAGCTTTGGCTGCCATCGCTTCCAGTATTGCTGCAGAAATTTATAAAATTCCAATCTTGGAAGAAAATATCGAAGATTATGACCGTAATTTTACTCGTTTTATAATCATTGGTTTTGAAGAAGCCAGGGCAAGCGACCTGGACCGTACTTCCATTATGTTTTCAATCCATCACGAGCCCGGAAGTTTATTTGAAGTGCTTGAACCATTGTATAGAGCTAAAGTAAATATGACGAGCATTGAATCACGTCCCGCGCGAAAAGAACCCTGGAACTATACTTTCTATATAGACCTCATTGGTCATCAAGAAAATGAACCATTAAAAGGTATTTTAGAACAAATAAAAAACAAGACTCTTTTTTTTCGAATCCTAGGATCATACCCTGTTGATCAGGATTTTTCGTAATTTAAATAATTAAAAGGGGAAAAGTCTTTCCCCTCGCTTTGGCCGCCTATTGCTGCAAGTCAGACTCAGAGAAACGGCCGCCGCTACCCCATACATAATTTACGTCAGGGTTAGCGAAGAAACGCAGTTTTGAAGCGAAGGGCAGACTTGCCCTTACGGAGTTGTCTAATAAGTCAACATTTGAACCGCGAAGATGCAAAGAACGCAAAGGAATTAAAGAAAATGATAAGAAAAATCCCTTTATTTCTTTACTTTGCGCCCTTCGCGCCTTTGCGGTGAGACTTTTTAGACAACCCCTTTACCCCTAACATATTATTGTTGTAAGTGTCGTTTTAGTAAAGCATAGCTAGTAATTATTTTGATTTGTTGTATCAATTATTTACATAATATTTTTATCTAAAAATTTGTTTATTTTTTCAAACTTAAATACATTAATAATAGAAGTGTTGAAAGGGGGGGTTTTAAAATGAAATCTTTTAAACTATTTATACTTTTTATCTCTACTATTACTTTATCATATCAATGTAACAATCTTGGTACGGATCCTTTACAAAGTCAATCTGTTACCGCAACAACACCGAGTTGTTTTAATTGCCATGGCGAAAATACTTTAGCCGGTAATAAATTACAATGGGCGCAGGCTGGCTGGAGCGAATCGGTTCACGCCAATGGAATTCAGGCTCCAATTTTTGCGTCATTTTTTACCACTGTCAATAATTGGTACATTGCCGGTTATGAATGGCATGGTTCTGACGCTTTTTATTCTAACGGTTCTGGTTGCCAGATTTGCCATACAAAAGAAGGGTTTCTAAAAAAAATAAACGGCGATTATGGTACAGTTAACTGGACAAGCAGTTCAGCCTTTTCTGTCGCCATTAACGCTGACTCAATTAAAAATCCAACAAAATTAACTTGTTTTACCTGTCATGCGCCCCATGAACGCGGCGATTTTACCTTAACTGTAGATCCAACTACACCGGTGACTACTCAATCAGGAATGGTTTATAACAAGGCAAAAGGCAGCTTATGTGCCAATTGTCACCAGGTCAGGTTAAGCGGTTATTCATCAGTAAATGCGCTTGTAATTGGTAATGTGTCTGCCGGTATTACCAAGAGTTCTTTAACAAGATTTGGACCTCACCACGGACCACAAACGGATATAAATCTGGGTACGGGGGGCGCAGAATACGGAACCAAATACAGCGCTACAGGATACACCAACCATGCTCACAGTATTGACACAAATGCAAACTGTGTAAATTGCCACATGGCCGATGACTTTGCCAATTTAAGTGAACCGGCAAGATATGCATTGTCGCCGGCTGTCGGGGGACATTCCATGGCTGTGGTGGGTATTGTACACGGAAACCCAACTGCCAACATTGCCGGCTGTACATATACGGGATGTCATGATGGAGGCGCGTTTGGCTCTGTTGCAGCAGCTACCTTTACTACCGGTACACAGTATTTAGCAAAAGGTAAAGCTTATGTCAATAAAACCGGAGGTTCAACAACTGCTGCCGTGTATTATGCTAAAATCAATGGCCTGTTGAAATTGCTGGCAAACCCCGATACATCTTGTAGCGGCCTGCTTGCAACAGCATATGACAACTTAATCCCAATCACCACAGAAACCATTACATGGACTTTGATGCCTGATGGGTCTTATGCTGATACCACAAAAATTAACTTTAACTCATGCGCCCCAACAGCATTTTCGGCAAATATCGCGGCTGATGCATCTGTTACAAATAATACAACCTTACTGGCCTCCCCTGCAGGCAGAGTTGCGATGGCCATATGGAACTTTCAATTGGTACGTGAAGACAAGAGTATGGGCTTACACAATCCAACCTATATACTTGAACTTTTATACGACACTTGTATGGATCTTAAAAATTATACTGGCGGCGCTCAAGATTGTACAATAGGTGTAACGTATACCAGACCATAAGGAATTTTTATGGTAAAGCTATTAACCAGAATATTGATTTTACACCTGACCATATATGCAATGAGCATATATGGTCAGGCTGGCGATGAACCGGCTAAAGCAGTTGAAACACCGCAAATACAAAATAACACAGAGGAAATAACTCCTGTTATGCCTGCTAAAGATATTCAACCAGCAGAACAAACTCAACCTGCTCATGATAAAGCTCAAGTCAAACCTGAGAAAAAACAGCCAGAAGAAAAAGCTGTTGTTGAAGAAGTTAAAAATAATAAAACAAATGCCATTAAAAAAAGTACGTTTTCGCTTGGTTTAAATGCAGGTTATGGTGGATCCATTGTAAAACTTCTAACTTCAAAGGGCTCACCGTTTTGGTTAAATTCGCTTAATATAACTGTTCCTTCTGAACATTTATTTAATGATATGTTTTCTCTTTATTGGGAAGTGGGTTATCATCACGGTTTATTAACCAACGTAAAATTTAAATCAGCAAACGCTGTAAATGGAATTTATACAGAACAAGACAGCTTATCAACAGTTGAAGCAAATGTAATATTTCGTTATTATCTACCTGAGTTATTTGGCCGATTAAAATTTTTTGCAGGGCTTGGTTTCGATGTTGGTTATATGACCTATTTTATAGAAGTCCCTCAGGTTGATTATATTGTCGATACCGGCGTTGAAAGTGTAAAAATTACCACCTCTGCAGGAAGTTTTCACGGCACCGGTATTTTTCTCGGAGCAAGCTCTAATCTGGGCGTTAAATATAAAATAGAGGACAATCTGGATCTTCATTTTATAACTAAATTTAACTATAATTTCTTATCAAAACTGTCATGGGGCAGCACCGATAAAACTACTGATTTAACTCATATGGAAATATCATTTTCCTTCGGCCCAATGATGAGATTTTAAGTATCTGCTTATACATTTTCACTTTGTAAGAATTGATTGCTGCGTGAGATCATTGTTTAAAACTTAATACGATTTATTAAAAAATAGTCACTACCTTATTTTTTTCAACGTTGTTAAATTATTGGTAATCATTTGTGGCATCTCAGGCAGAAGGTATCATTGCCCGCTGCGGGATGTTTCATGGCTGGTATGCCCTTTCCTCCGCCAAAACGATGACAACCAAGACAGTTGGTCGTAGAATGACCGACGGGTATTTTAGCAGCATTACCCATGTGTTTTGCATTTGTGATGGCAGATGAGTGACAGAATAAACAATTACTGGAAGTTGATGAAACGCCGGTAGCTGTGCCGCTAATGTGACAATTGTTGCAATGTCTGTTATAAGGACTGCCAAACATTGCCGTATGAGAAAATGGTCTTGTTCTCTGATGACAGGCGACACAAGTTTGTTGTTCATGACAAACAAGGCAACGTTTTCTATCAAGCATCGAAATTTGAGCGTGTCTTCTATTTTCAAACGTTACGTTGTGACTGGCCGGTTTTTCAATTTTATGACATTCTATGCAATCTTTTTGAACTACAGAATTATGACAATATTTACATTGTTTAATTTTTTCATCATTTAGCAATTCTGTTCCATGACGTCTTAACCAGAGAGGGGAATGACTCTTTGGCTTTTCATCGATAAAAGACGCCGCATGGCAAAATACACAATTTTTTTTCGCAGGAGCATTTTGATTTTTATGACAATTTAAACAGGTATCCATTTCTGGTAAACCCTCATTAGCATGAAGACTGATTTTCTTGTTGATATTAACATGACACTGAAGGCATTGAATACCTTTTTTTTCATGATTGTCATGACTAAACGTTACATTTGGAAAAGCTTTTTGAGTTCTAAATGACTTGAGTTTATTTTTATTTAAATGGCAAAAATTACATGTTTCTTTATTTTCAATATCATGGCAAGAGGCACAAACGGCATGATTTGGATACCCCATCGATACGCCGTCTTTTTGAAGCGAATGGCAATTTGAACAATCAATTCCCAGAGTATCAATATGATGTTTATGATTAAATTTAAAATCTTTTGAAATCGAAAGAGTTAAAAAAGCATACACACTTATGCTTGATAATATCAATGCGCCGGTAATTCCAATTAATAATTTTTTTTTGTTCATAAATTTCTCGTTTTTTAAAACAATAAGCTGGCATTAAAGTCCAGCTTATAATATTCCCTGCTTCTACTGATCAAAGGTGTGGAAGCCGAACTATCCAGTAAATAGTCAGACAAAGAAGCCAGCCTTGCCCAGCTATAAGCGCCATCAAGTTTTAACATGACATGTTTATTTAACAACCAATTCATTCTTATAAATACATCCCGACTGTCAAATCTATCGCTGATTAGTGTACCAGAATAATAAGTTTGGTACTGGTATTTATTAAACTCTGTACCCAGAGACATGGTAAAAGTTTTCCATTTTTTAGTAATGTCTCCGCCGAGGGCATTGGTTGTATTTTCCAATCCGGTTGTTTTATAGGCATCATAGTATACATGAAA
The DNA here is from genome assembly GCA_029857955.1 of Spirochaetia bacterium. Lineage (GTDB taxonomy): Bacteria > Spirochaetota > Leptospiria > Turneriellales > JAOUFE01 > JAOUFE01. The sequence goes on along the minus strand of JAOUFY010000028.1, from coordinate 27,493 downwards.
AAATAATTTGCCTCTCATGGCAAGAATGAATCCGATCTGCCCCATAAGGTATTCTGGATTGTATTGGTTTATATCGGTATGTTTTGTGATAGACCTTTTTTCTCCGCCAAGCTCTAATTGAATATCTTCAAAAATTTTTGAGTTTTGTAATAAATCATAAATGCTTTTATAGAGAAATAAATTAATATTTTGATATGGCGCTGAAGAATTCAATAACATAGAATACGAGGTTAACTTGTCTGTTAAGTCAGATATGCTGATAAACTGATTACTATACCCTGCCTTATAATCCAATAAAATGTTTTCAAAATGACCATATACATTTACATCCATCATCATAGGCAAAAACTTTGGACTCGGAAGACTCGAAAAAAACACATAGGTTTTTAACCATTTTGCAGCCTCGTAGCCAACATTTGCCTGTAAATAATGGCTTTCTATATTTTTATACGTCATCACTGTTGTATCATGAACCGCAGTAATCGCAACAGGAAGATTTTCTCTTAAAAACATATAACGTAAATCACCCATAAGATTTTGCTCATAATTTTCTAAATGCAGACCTGCGCCAGAGGTTTGCTCTTTAAGAGGTTCATAATTGTAATCATTGGCATGCCATGGAATTCCTGCAAATAAAGTTAGTCTCGTCCAATCAAAAGGCTTATAATTCATAAGCAAACCATCAAATGTAATGGTATTAAAATCAAAACTATATTGTCTTCCTGCATCTACTGTAAAATAAGGATTTTTATATTCTACGAAGGCTTCATAAATAAAATAATTCCAGGTTTGTTTTGGGTTTATGGCATCATTGTAATCGCGAAAAGCAACGTCGGTTGAATCGATAAATCCAGGAAGAATCTTTGATGTTGTTCCATCTAAATCTTTTTTTAAAATACCGCTGTATTTTAAAGAAAAAGAAGGATCAAACTGGATTAATAATAATTGAGATTGAGAAATATCTGTATCTGTGGCATTATCGCCCCACTGAACCTGAAAACGATTATCTAGTCTTAAATTTGCCTCAACACTATATAGTAAACCCTGAATTGGTATAAAAAAAAATAAACAACCTATTAAAAAATTTATAGATGTTTGTACCATAATTTTTGGGGTATTTATTAATATTTTTCTATATTCTCCTTCCCCTTATAAAGTAAAAATCAATATCAATAAAGTCCAAAATAATATGAATTATTATAAAATATTTTAATCGTTGATTCTAAAAGCATTTATCAGGTTTAATAATTTAAGTTAGGGGTTAAGGGGCTGTCTAAGAAGTCTCACCGCAAAGGCGCGAAGGGTGCAAAGTTAAGAAATAAAGGGATTTTTCTTATCATTTTCTTTAATTCCTTTGCGTTCTTTGCATCTTCGCGGTTCAAATGTTGACTTATTAGACAACCCCGTAAGGGGCAAGCCTGCCCCACGCTTCAACCACTTGAATATTTTATAGGGAATGGTCATCCATTCCGTATAAAATATTCGCGGTTTCCGCTACCCCTGACGTAATTTAGAAATTATGCGATATATTTTAAGGTTTCTGCGATAATATCGATTTTAGAAAATCGAAAAAAACAAGTATCGTTAAAAACAGAAAAACGGTTGTCTTTTTTTAATGCAAATAACAAATCAAATTCATCAAAATCATAAATGTATTTTGTTTTAATCATTGAGTACAAAATAAACAAAGCAATGGATGTTTTTTTTTGTTGAATTATATTGTAGCAGTCCTGGAGTGTCGACGTTTCTATTTCATTTATTTTTGGTCTTTTAATCCAGTTAAATGAATTTTCATTTTTTCCAAGAATTCGTAATGCCTCAAAAATAGTTAAATGTACATCAGGATGTAATGGCTCACGAAAGTGAAGACTGTACAAATAATCAAGGCCCTTATAAACTTCCTTATTGTATATATACAATTGACCAATTTGCCACCTCCAGGAATGAGGAAGCTGTTTACGTTCCTCTAGCAGTAACAAATATTTCAATAAACCATCCCAGTTTTTATTTTTGTAGTATGATCGAATTGAGTGTCTAATGATTTGATTAGGATTATATTTTTTAACTGTAAAATTTTTACTTTTTGCAGCATTTAATCCTCCAAACATTTTAAGTTCTTTCTGCCAATTCATAAAGTTCTTCCTCCACTTTTTTAAAATACAGATTTAAGCTCCTGTTAATTATGTATTTATGCAAAAACAGGATTACTTTATTCAAATAATGAACAAACATAGATATTTAAATGCTGTATAACTATATATTAAATTTTAATTCAATATTTTACATTTTTAATAAAATTTTTTTAAATTATTATAAAAATTATAAAATATTTTTATTATTGTGAAAGTTCGAATATTACTTTTATTTGATTTGTAAAATTTGCAAGCTAAACTATTGACGTTTCTTTTTGATTTGTTCCGCGTGCACAAAACAAATTCAAGCAAAAACGCTACCTGGCAAGTCTGTTTAATTTAAGCCTATGTAAATAATGTCGTAAAATGTACAAAATATACTATACAAACAGTTGTTTGATACTTAACAAGATTGCATGCTTTACAATATTTAAATTTAATGCGGAGCCACTTCAAGTTTGAACATGTATAAATTAAACAAACATAGCATTAGTTTAGAATAGAGATGTATTTAAAATTTAAATACTAAAAAAAGTGTCAATTGTAATATTATCTTGACCAATAAAATAGAATAACCATTTTGTCGATAACGGAAAGTCTGTTAAAATTAATCATGAATAATTATCAGATTACACAAATTAAAAGTAGATTTTTCGATCTTGATTCTCAACATCATATAAATAGCGCCACCTATTTATCTTATGCTCGAGAGGGGCAGTTTTACTATTTACATGATCTTGGTTATAATAAAGATTATTTTATTAATCATAAAATATTTCTAAAGCCTGAATTGATTCATGTAAAATATTTTCGACAGCAAATGGCTCATGTAAATTTGGAAATTCATACAAAATGTTATCGAATTCAAAACAGCATTAACTGGGATCAAAAAATTTATAATCAAGATTCTGGAGATTTATCGGTTCACCTTACATCACTTGTAGCAATTAAAAATCATTTGCTAGATAAAATAGAAGAATGTTATGATGATTTGCCAGAACCTTTGCTTACATGGGACATACATGGAAATTTTTCAAATACGTGTAAACGTTCTGTAATGGATTATCGTATTCGTCATATCGATCTCGATGGATTTAACCAGTGCTCAGATTTAGTTCTTTGGCGAATTAATGAAGAGGCGCGTTGGAAATTTATGGAGGATATTGAAATTCCATTTGAGAATTTGGTAAAAAACGATTTATCACTTTTCTGGATCAATGGAATTTATCATTATTACGATAATGTCAAATTAAACGATGAATTAAAAATCTATACCTGGATCAGTAGAATTGACAAGGTAAGAACTTATATCCGCCAGGAAATCATTAAAAATGATGGTGAGCGTGTTTTACGTACGGAAGGTGAGTTTTTAACCGTATCTTTATCGCGTTCAAAACCGGTAAGAATTCCTGACTTTTTAAAATCGGGTATATTACCTTATATGGAAAAAGATCAATGAATGTACGTTATCGACTGAGAGAGTTTATTGACTTCGTTTTAGTTTTACTATTTTGTGTTGTCTTTCAGATTTATTTTAATGAAAATATTGATTTTCCTGTAAACCTTCTTGAATCAATTATTATTTCGATTTCCATAGTTGGAATTTTTATAGTGCTGGGAATTTATCGAATGGATTGGCAATATATTAATTTTTATCACTACTCATCTTTACTTGTTATTAATTTAATAACATTTATTATATTTGCAATTTATAGTTTTTCATGGTTTGCCAGGGAAAACTTTATACTATCAATGTATTTAGGTTTCATGAGTTTAAATTTTACATTGTACGCTCATCGTATTTACTGGTTTTTTTATTTTAATCCTGAAAGCCTTCGAAAGAAAATTGGCGATACATCAGTTATTATTTATGGCGCTGGTACAGTCACGATGCATCTTCTCCAAGATTTACGAACCGGGGACTTAATCGGAAAATATCATATTGTAGCTATCATTGATAATAATCCCGATAAAATTGGCAGCAGACTTGGACCTTATAAAATTCAAAACGCAGAACAAATTCTATCACTTGCTGAAAAAAATCGCGTAAAAGAAATATGGTTAACCATGCCGGTAAATTCAATCATCATGGATGATGTTTTCAGCAAATTAAAGAAAATTTCCGTAATGTATAAGGTTGTTCCCAGAAGATTTGACCATATCATACCAGATATTAGGGGGGTTCGTATTGAAGATTTAATACAGCGTCCCGAGATACGGTTATCTCAAAAACCGCTTGAAAAAATATTCCATGGTAAACGAATTTTAATAACCGGTGCTGCAGGTTCGATTGGTTCAGAAATTGCCCGCCAGTTACAACCTTTTGATGTTCAAAGACTTGTATTAGTTGATCAAAACGAACGAGGAATTTACGATCTTGAAATGGAGTTTGCCGGTGGAAAAAATACAATTTGTCTGATTGCAGATATTCGTAATAAGAAGAGAATAATGGATATAATTTTATCCGAAAAACCTCATATAATATTTCATGCGGCAGCATATAAGCATGTTCCTTTAATGGAAAAAAATTTTATTGAAGCAATCAACACAAACATTCTAGGAACTTACAATTTACTTGTTTGCGCAAGAGATTACTTAATAAGGCAACCAAATGCACACGACATTAAATTGATCAACATTTCTACTGACAAAGCAGTTTCACCTGAAAATATTATGGGTTTAACAAAGAGAATTTCAGAGTTATTGGTTCATAATTTATCTACAACGATAATGCATGAAAAAGTAAAACATAGAAAAAGTGACGTAAAAAATTCAAAAGTACCAAAACAAGCCAGATTAAAAGCATTATCTGTCCGATTTGGAAATGTCTTAAGTTCATCGGGTTCCGTAGTTCCTTTGTTTTGGGAGCAAATTCAAAACGGAGGTCCTTTAACTGTAACACATCCGGAGATGGAAAGATTTTTTATGACGGTTCCTGAAGCGGTAAACCTTGTATTGCATGGTTTACTGGAATCAACAGATGATTCTATTTTAGCGTTAGATATGGGTAAACCCGTGAATATTTTACACATGGCTGAGCGTCTGATTTTACTTTCCGGATTGGTTCCGTATAAGGATATTGATATTAATTTTGTTGGTATAAGACCAGGGGAAAAATTAAAAGAAGAGCTATTCTGGACTAAAAACAGCGTTAAAACAAATAATCCCTATATTTTTAAATCGCAAAATGACTTGAAGATTCTAAATGTAGATGAGGTGGTAGCGAAAATTATTGATGCTCAAAAAGATAATATTCCAAAGGAAAATGGCTCTAAAAAGTCACTGCATTGGTGGAAACAGTTTTTAAAACAATTTGTATAGAACAATCTTGCAGGATTTATTGTTTTAAAGAAGATATTAATTTTTTAACTCGTTTTTCAATTTGTAAGGGAAGATTTCCATCAACAAAAAAATCATTTATCAAGGCATAATAAATTCTGTTTCCTGCAGGTAAAGTATGTATATTTTCAAGCGTGATTCCGCCGATTAATACAATGTCTTTTTCCCAAAGGTCTAAAACATTCTCAAGTTCACCACGACTTGAGCCAATTTCTGGTTTTGTTTTGCTTGAGAACATTGCGCCAAAGCCAATATATTCAGGCTGGGGGTTTTCATTGAGAGCATTTTTAACTTCCAATAGATTGTGTGCAGATCTTCCAAAGCTTGAAGAGGAGTTTTTTATCAAATCTGTTTGACCTACGTGTAAAAAAATATTAGCTTGATTTAAATAGTTTTGCGCAATTTTTTCATGATCATTGATGATGTAGGTCATCTTATTGTCTGTTATTTCAATAATTTCATTAAAGGTCTCGCCGGCAAAAAGCATATTGTCCAATTTATTCCTGTACTGAACTATTTCAATACCGGATTCAAACAGTATTTTTACATAATCAATTATATCGATATCATTTTCAAGGCATGTCTCTTGATCAGCAATAGCATAAATTTTTGAGTTTAAATTGAACATATTTTAATTAATATTAAATAACATGCATATTGTAAAAACATTTTTATCATAATATAAATTTTTTTAAAAATACATTACATCATTACTTTTTACTACTTATCGTAATGAATATCGATATTTTATGTCTCATAGAAATTATTACAAATTACTGACAAAACTAAAAAAAGTTTGACGTATAAGAGTTATAAATGTAAATGCCTACATCTAGGTAAGTTCCTAGATTTCATTTTTAAAAATTTAAAGGTGAAGGATTTAAAAAATTTCTTAAGGAGGGAGTATGAGCTTTTTACCAGAAGCGTATAGTAGTGTTGCAGCGGATATTTACGGCGTATTCTACTTAATATTTTATATTGTAGGAATATGGTTTGTAGTAACGCTTGGAGCATTGTTTTATGGTGTTTTCACTTCCCTGAAAAAACAGGGTGGCAAAGCACAGTACATAACAGGCGATGATTGGGCCCAGTCTAAATGGATATGGATCCCATTGATTTTAGTATTTATGTGTGATTTACTGATCGACGTAAAAACTGCCAATGTATGGACAAAAGTTGAGATCGCGGAAAAAATGCCACAAAATGACTACGACGTAAAAATCGTTGGACGTCAATTCCAGTGGGAGTTTACTTATCCGGGTCCAGATGGAAAATTGTTTACCGAAGATGATATTCAAATCGCGGATGGTAATGATGGAGAACTTGTTTTACCTGTTGGTAAGATTACAAAACTTCATTTAACTGCAGCGGATGTTTTACATTCGTTTTTCGTTAGAGAGTTTGGATTTAAGCAAGATGTAATTCCTGGTCGAATTCTTACAAGATGGGTAGAGCCTATCAAAGAAGGTCGAATCGAGTTAACATGTGCTGAAATTTGTGGTCCAAATCATGGTACAATGAGAAACTGGGTTAAGGTTGTATCTCAGGAAGAGTTTAATTCTTTCATTAAAAATCTAAATTCAGGAAAAAAAGTAGCCATGGCTACTAAATAGGAGGTTGAAATGAGTGCACATCATGAACAAAGCTTTATTTCAAAATATGTGTTTTCAATCGATCATAAGTATATCGCGAAACAGTATACCGTAACTGGTATGATTTTTGCCTTTATTGGCGGACTTTTTGCGGTAGCTTTTCGTACACAGTTGGCGTGGCCGGGAACTAATATTCCCTTTATTGGTGTACTTGATGGAATGAAGTACAACATGCTGGTAACCAACCATGCGATGATCATGTTTTTCTGGGCCGGTATGCCAATATTATTGGCAGGTCTTGGAAATTTTGTAATTCCATTGATGTTAGGTGCTGACGATATGGCGTTTCCAAAACTCAATATGCTTTCATATTGGATTTTCTTTGTAAGCGCGGTATTGCTAATACTTTCATTTATGGCGCCAGGCGGTGGAGCTGCAGGTGGTTGGACAATGTATCCGCCATTAAATGCACAACAAGGCGTAGATCCAGACGCAAATTTCCTTGTGAATTTGTGGACAGGCGGTTCGCTTTTAATTTTAGCCGTAGCTGTTGAATTTGCTTCAATGTTGTTAGGTGGTATCAACTTTTTGGTAACATCTTTAAACATGAGAGCAAAAGGTATGAAATTAATGGATGTTCCTGCTGTTGTATGGATGATAAATCTAGCTACTGTAGATTTTATGTTTTCAGTAGGTCCTTTAATTTCTGGAGCAGTAATGCTTCTGTTTGACAGGATTTTCAATACTGGATTTTATGATCCTGCAAGAGGCGGAGATCCAATTTTATTTCAACACTTGTTCTGGTTTTTCGGTCACCCGGAAGTATACGTAGTATTATTGCCGGCGATAGGTATTGTTGCTGAAATTGTACCTACATTTAGCAGAAAACCATTGTTTGCAAGTAGATGGATAATCATTATGGCTACTGCTTCTGCCTTTATTGCATTTATTGTATGGGCTCACCATCAATTTGTTGCAGGTATTGACCCAAGAATGGCAGAATTTTTCAGTATCACAACCATTATCATTTCAGTTCCGTTTGCTTTTATATTTTTTGCTGTAATAGCAACAATGTTTAAAGGTCAAATTGAAGTGAAAACACCGATGCTATGGGCATTAGGCTTTTTAGTCTTTTTTCTCGTAGGCGGGGTTACTGGTATATTCAATGGTTCAGCCGGATTAGATATGTACATACATGATACATATTTCGTAATTGCCCACTTTCATTACACATTAATTCCTGCAGTATTTTTTGCCGGTCTAGCTGCCCTACACTTTTGGTTTCCAAAAGCTACAGGTAGAATGATGAATGAAACTCTTGGTAAATTACATTTCTGGATAACATCCATTGGTTTTAACATGTTTGCTTTTCCATTGTTCTTTTCAGGACTTTATGGCGAGCACAGAAGAATTTTTAATTACAGTTCATATCAGCCAATGATGGCAGATTGGATCATTAATATTCGTCATGTTGCTACAATTGGAGCGATGATTCTTGCAGCGGCTCAAGTACTATTGTTCATCAATATTATTTTAAGCGCTACAAGCGGTGAAAAAGCTGGAAAAAATCCATGGAAATGCAATACTCTTGAGTGGGTTGCAGATTCTCCTCCTCCTCACGGAAACTTTGCTACACCGCCTTCTTGCTATAGAGGGCCGTATGAGTATAGTAATCCGAAGAGAAGTGGATCAGATTTCTGGCCTCAAAACGAGCAGTGATTGCTAAATAAGGAAGGTGAGAAATGAGTGATGTAACAATAGAGAGAGTACCTAAAGGCAGACTTGGTGTATGGTTGTTAATTGCCGGCGAAATAGTAATTTTCGGCGGCTTTATTGCAAGTTATATACTAGCTCGTTTAGAGTACCCAGAATTCGGTTCTAAAGAAGCAGCAGGCGACCTTAACATAGTTGTTGGAACAGTCAATACATTGATTCTTCTGATAAGTAACTGGACTATGGTAAAAGCGCATGAAGCAGCTTTAGAGAAAAATGTAGCTAAAGCGAAAAGCTTTATGATCTATACGCTTGTACTGGGTTTATTATTCCTTGGTATAAAACTTGGATACGAATGGCCGACAGACTTTTCACATGGCCATACAATTTCAAGTTCTAAAGCGATTGCAGATCAGGCTCCCGGTAGTGAAGTAATGAAGGTCAGTTTATTCTGGTCATATTACTTTCTAATGACTGGTTTCCATGGTTTGCACATTGTTGTAGGCAGTTTGGTTATATTTTTTGTCATGCTTGGTATTAGCGGCGGACAGAATTTACACAGAGTAGAACTTGCAGGCGCATATTGGCACCTGGTTGAGTTAGTCTGGGTTATTCTTTTTCCAATGTTATACCTTATTCAATAAAGGAGAAAAATATGGCTGAAGAAAAAGATTATCATGGAAAACAAAATTATGTAATGCTATTAGGTGTTATTGCTGTGTTGGTTATTGCAATGGTGGGTATTGCCTCGACAATGACAGGATCTTCAAAGGTTCTGGCAATTAGTGCGTTGGCAGCTATTCAGTTTTATGTAGTGCTTAATAATTTAATGCACTTGAAATATGAACCAGCTTTGATTACTTTAGTGGCTTACTTATCAGTAGTATTTATTGTCATTTTGATATTTGGCGTAGCACCAGATACCCTTTTGGTCAATTTAGATCCATCAGGTCAAAACGGCCTGGTCTTTATAGAACCTTAATGGTTTCATTGAAAGAAAACAAGAAAACTACTAACCAAAGCACCGTTATAACTAACGGTGCTTTGGGCATGATTTTGTTTGTTGCTACAGAAATTATGTTTTTTAGTGGTTTAATCAGCGCTTTTGTAGTAAATGCTTCTGACAATATAGGCGCTTGGCCGCCTAAATGGCAACCAAGATTGCCAGTTGAAGCTACTGCCGTTAATACTTTAATTTTATTTGCAAGCGCCATTACTTTATTTTTTGCTATTCGTAAAACAAAAAGTAAAACAGATGGAAATTTCAAAACTAGTTCAAACCTGCTTAAAATCACAATGTTACTCGGCGGAACTTTTGTCGCTTTGCAGGGGTTTGAATGGGTGCAATTGATAGGAGCTGGTCTTACCAGCAGTTCAAGCTTATTTGGAGCTTTTTTTTACACAATCATTGGCATGCATGGAATTCATGCTTTGGCAGGTGTAATTTACTTATTTGTAATATCATTAAAAATTATTAAATCTTTTGATTCTAATATAAAAATGAAAATGATGCAAACTTTAAGTATTTATTGGTTTTTTGTAGTATTATTATGGCCAGTATTATACTTGCTTGTATATGTATTACCATCTAAAGGTTAATCAGGAGGTTACAGGATGAAGATTAAAAATTTCGTTTTACCAGCTTTGGGTATTGTTTATATTTCTATGAATAATGCACTATGGGCATGTTCTTCATGCAATGTTTTATATTCTTTTTCAAAAGAAAAAATTGATGCCTATTTTGATACTACGATTTTAATGGGTATCTTGCCTGTTAGCTTTATGGCTTTACTTGTATTTTTGGTTTACAAAACTTCTAAATCAACCAATAATTAAATTTATAATGATGTTTAAAAAATATCATTAAATATGGGCAGATAAAATAACTTTTCTGCCCATATTATTTCATTAACCTATTCAAAAGTAATTTTAAAAAGCATTATGTAGATGACTACGCCGGTGAAAGAGACATAGCACCATACAGGTAAAACCCATCGAGCTAACTTTTTATGTTTTTCCGGCTGATCTTTAATTGCATGGTAAACAGTTTTAATAATAAATGGTACAATAATCACGGCAAGTATTGTATGAGTTATTAAAATTGTAAAATAAATATATCTAATCAAACCTTGAGCTTGAAAATGCACTGGCTCTGTTGTATTATAATGGTAAAATAAATACATAGCCAGGAATCCTGCTGAAGCTAATAAAGCTATTCCCATAAAAATTCTATGACCAGTTTTATTTCCAGCTTTTATCAATATAAAAGCAATCACTATTGAAACAAAACTTACAGCATTCATGCATGAAAAAATAAATGGTAATTCTTTGATATCCATTAAAGTCTCCTGATAAAAAAAAGATTTAATAACACACATAACACCACTATTACATAATGTTATTATGATTATTTAATATAGACATAAAAAATTAAATAGTGTTAGTGTAAATTATTAGTTTAAGATGGGCTTGGTAGGGAGCGGCGTTTTGAATTTGCCAGTTTGTTAGTTTTGCTCAGTTTTTCACTTGGCGTGTTAAATATCTAATAATTTGATACCAATGAAAAGGTAAGTCTTAAGTGTATTCAATGACAGGTGAAATTTAATGAAAAAATTATGGGAATGGTTTTTAATTACCCTGGAATTGGGCAAAATAAAAATTACTTTTTCTGTCACAGTTACGACCACGGTTGGTTACTTGTTGGCTCCACAACCCTGGAAGTCAAATTTAATTTGGCCAGTTTTAGGCATTTTGCTCATTGGCTTAAGCTCAGCAGCTTTAAATCAGATTCAGGATCAAAAATTAGATTTAAAAATGAAAAGAACTCAAGGTCGTCCATTGCCATCTGGACGGGTTACGACAGGATTTGCATGGGCATATGTTTTATTATATTTTTTTATCGGGGTATCTATTTTATTTGTAAAAACCAATATTATCGCAGGAGCGCTGGGGATTTCTGCCTATGTTTGGTATAATGGTATTTATACCTATTTGAAAAGAATTTCGCCAATTGCCGTTATACCAGGATCTGTTATTGGCGGTGTTCCTCCCGCTGTAGGATGGGCTGCTGCTGGAGGCGATATTTTAGATCCATACATTTTATCTATTTGTATTTTTATGGTCATATGGCAGATTCCGCATTTCTGGCTTTTGTTGTTTTTATATGGAAACGACTATCATGCTGCAGGGTTGCCAACCCTGACAAAAATTATTTCTGAACGATCACTTCAAATACTTACTTTTATTGGAATAGTTTTAACCATTACCTCGGCATTTATGATAACTTTTTTTGGTAACTACAATGATAAGTATGGTTATGCAATTACATTAATTTTATCTGTTGTGTTAATTTATTTGTCAATCGGTTTATTGCTCAACAGTAAAAATATATTGTATAAAAAAACGTTTATCAGTATAAATATATATAGCGTACTAATATTAATTCTTAATTTACTTATGGGGACATTAAATCGGGTGTAGCAAATGATTCATATTCCGGAGTTTAATATTGAAAAACAAAAATGGGTTGAAGGAAATGTCTTGTGGGGCAAAAAACTTGCTTCAGAAATCAGGAAAAAATTATCTGAAGATGTTAAAAAACTTCAACATGTGCCAGGTCTTGCTGTTTTATTGGTTGGGGAAGATGAGGGCAGTAAAATATACGTTGCTAATAAAGAAAAATCGGCTACAGAGGTTGGTTTTAAATCTATTGTTAAACGTCTTTCAGCAGATTCAACCGAATCGGAAATATTAAGTATTGTAAACGAATGGAACCTGGATAATTCTATACATGGAATTTTGGTACAATTGCCTTTGCCGGGTCATCTAAATGAACGAAAAATTCTTCAATCGATAAAACCAGAAAAGGATGTTGATGGTTTTCATTTTGAAAACATTGGTCGTCTTCAAGCCAAGGTTGAAGGAACAATTCCTTGTACTCCACTTGGTGTAATGGTCATGCTTCAGGAGCTTGGTATAAAGATAACCGGTAAAAATGCAGTTGTGCTTGGACGTTCTAATATTGTTGGAAAACCAATGGCTCAATTGTTAATGGATCATGGACAGGCAACAGTAACGATATGTCATTCAAAAACACAAAATATAGACAACTTCATTAAAGACGCCGACATCATTGTTTCTGCTATGGGAGTACGCGATATCATTAACAACAATGTCGTTAAACAAGGGGCTATTATAATTGATGTCGGCATGCACAGAGCTGTCAAGGGCGTATGCGGCGATCTTGATTTTGAGGCTTTAAAAGATAAATCTTTGTACATCACACCTGTTCCGGGTGGTGTTGGACCGATGACCATCGCTATGCTGATGTACAATACCTATCACAATGCACTTCGTTCAAAAAATATATAGTTTATTAAATTTATTGAAAATAATTTATGAATGTTGAAAATAAAATATTAAAAGAATCTTTACCTTATGGAAATACCCAAAATGCGATTTTTAGCAATTCTGACTGGGAAATCATTGGCAAAAGCGCAGGAAACAAAGATATTACCGGTAAACGACTTAATGGCAAACCGGAAAGCAAAAAAGCTCTTTTAATCGGCGGCGTTCATGGAAATGAAACAGAAGGCATTCGATTTATGGAGGAGTTTGTAAGAGAATTTGCCTTGAACAAATCTGTTTCTCCAGTAGATTGTGAAATTTATGTGATACCGGTTTTTAATCCTGATGGATTTTTAAAATTTCAACGCGGAAATGAAAATGGCGTCGATTTAAATCGTAATATGCCGACTAAAGATTGGTCTGATATATATACAGAACAAAAATATTTTCCTGGATCGCGGCCCTGTAGTGAACCTGAAACAAGTGTAATGATGAAAGTGATCAATGACTACAGGCCTGATTTTATAATTTCCTTCCACTCATGGAAACCCATGATCAACATCAATGGACCGGCAAGACCATTTGCTGAAGTAATGACCAAAAAATTAAATATGGAAATCGTGGAAGACATCGGATACCCAACCCCTGGCTCACTTGGTACCTATGCCGGATGGGAGCGCAAAATTCCCACCATAACATTGGAGTTTGAAAGGGGGGTTGTTTTAGACTCTATTTATCCATTAGCCAGAGATGCTATTTTAGACACACTGGCTGTTTTGTAGTTAAATAATTTTAGTCATACAACCTTAAACTTATTCAAATACAAGTACGAATGGAATTAATTTATTTGTTATTTAAAAATTTGATCCTATCCTTATATTTTATTAAGTTGTATAAAAATATCATCAAGGAAAAATTGTCAGGGGTGACGGAAAACGTCGTTTTAGACGTTTGCAGGCAGGGGCAGACTTGCCCCTTATTTTAAAATTAAAATGATAGAAACGAAAATCGTTACCATGACAATGGAGCATTTACTCTGGATCACATCCACCGCTGCGGTGTTTTCCATGTTTTTCAATGTCTTTTTAAAACGCATAGGAGTTCCGCCTTTACTTGGCTATATTGTCTCTGGAATTCTTATCAGCCATATTTTTAATCTTCCCGGCGTGAATCAGCATAATCTGCATGATATTGCCCAATTTGGAATTGTTTTCATGCTTTTTACTGTTGGGCTTGAGTTTTCGATTTCAAATTTTAAAAAACTTTTAAAAGAAGTTTTATTAAATGGTATTCTTCAACTTTTGGTTACGTCAGCCATTTTTACGTTAGCGGCGTTCTATTTTTTAAATATTTCGCTTAAAGGTTCTATTTTAACCGGCACATCACTTGCTCTTTCATCTACTGCTATTGTTCTCAAGTATTTTACAGATAAACGTGAAATGGACCGCCCGTATGCCCGTCAGGCTCTTGGTATTTTAATTTTTCAAGATCTTGCTGTTATAGCAATTCTCATTATGGTTGGAATTTTTACTCAAACTGAAAATTCATTATTGGATTTATTTACAAACACTTTAGTAAGCGCTCTATTTGTATTTTTTTTAATTTTTTTCGCGGGTAAATATGCGCTAAATCGCTTTCTTGGCTGGATTGCTGATTCACATTCCCATGAATTATTTTTAACTGCAATTTTACTGGTTCTAGTCGGCGCGGCTGTGTTAGCTAAAACCTTTGGATTTTCTTATGCTCTTGGTTCATTTTTAGCCGGAATGATGATAGCTGAAACTCACTATAAATATCAGGTTGAAGCCGATCTTGCCCCGTTTCGCGATTTGCTTCTGGGAGTTTTTTTTGTATCAGTTGGAATGCAAATTGACATTGGAGTTTTATATAACGAATCTCTAAAAATTATTTTACTTGTCTTTGGTGTTATGTTCACTAAGGCTTTGATTATTTTTTTTATTTTGATTTTTTCTCATCTTAAAAGTACTTCGATTAAAACTGCAGTTGCGTTATCTCAAATTGGTGAGTTTTCATTTGTCATTTTTGAAGAAATCGCGAATGTAAAATTAATCAGTAAAAGTTTTTCGCAGATCATGATCATTTCTGTAACAATTTCAATGTTTCTTACGCCGCTTATTTTATTATTTATGGATTTTATCATACAACGGATTCGCGCAAAATCATTTAATAAAAAATTTCAAGAGGATGATCACGAAGAAGGCGTAGAAAATATTGAATCATCTGATCAAAATAAAAAGGAAGCATTAACAAATCATATAATTGTATGTGGATATGGTTATTATGGTCAAAAAATTGTTGATCACCTTGTTGCTCAAAATATGCCTTACATGGTTATTGAATTTCAGCGATCTCTTGTTGACCTTGCGCGTTCAAGAGGTCACAATGTTCTTTTTGGCAATGCCGCTCAAAAATCAATTTTAAAAAAAGCAGGTGTTCGAGGATCGCTTGCGGTTATTGTTTCCATTGACGATGAAAAAAGAGCCATTTTGATCAGCCAACGTATAATTTCTATTGACGAGGGTATAAATATCGTAGTTAAATCTTCTCATAATAAGGCTTTTGATATTCTTAAAACATTTCGAAATCATTATGTAATCGATGAACATGAGGAGCTGGCTAAACTGCTGGTTCATTATGCCATAACATGTGAGTTAAAATTAAAAAAATAATCATTGTAAGTTAAAATTTTTAAAAATTAAGTTGATCAAATTTATTATAAAAGAAAACTAAATCATCTTTGAGTTCTGTTGTAAATCGATATTGAACAACATTGGTTAAATAATGGCGGGTAAATTCTTCTGAAAAGTTAAATTCACAAATGGCATCTTTTATCATTAGATCAAAATTATTTTGTCCGATTTCGTAAGCATTAAGTAAAATATCTTTTGCCTTGCTGCCGTTTTCTGGCCGGTAAACCCAAATGGCATATACAAATGCGCGCTGAAAGGTTTTAAAATAAAAATCACCCAAATCAATGGAAGGTAGATTTTTTAATTTTAAAGCAGAGTCGCCAATTAGAAGTACTAATTCCTGTTCGCCGAGATTTTGAATCATTTGTTCAAATGGCGGCGCTATTTGAACAAATTCATAATCAATGTTTTTTCCACCAGGGCAATGTTCGTTCAACAAAACCTTCAGCATGGAAAGCGAACTTCGAGTGGCAATATCATAATAAATTCTTAATTTATGTTGTTTACCCAGCCATGTCTTTATTTGATCTATGGATTGTTGGCTCGTTGTACCAAGTGTTGGGCTCATATAGAGTCGAATTGATTCAACCGTTCCTTTTGCAGCGATGCACAGATCATCGTAATAATTAAATAAGTCTCTATGCTTATGATATTCAATAGATGATATGATTGCCAAATCCAGTTCATTTCTAAATAAATCGTCAGCAAGTCTTGATGGTATGTCTTTTATGATGTCAACTTTTGGTTCAAACTTAAGTCCCCAATAAAGCGGGTATGCGTTTAAAAACTTAACAGCTCCAAGTCTCATATTTCTCAAGTAAATTGTTTTTTATTTTTAAAAAATAATATAAGAAATAAGAGGATGGTTATACAAAGAAATAATCCAGCGTAGAGGTTGTTCTCCCACGCAGGAGCATTTGGATAAGTAAAAATACTGCCGCTGAAGCGATAGCCGGAAACATTTGTTCCAAGTAAATATGCCTGTATAAAATTCCATAAAAAATGGAATATTACTGCATAAATAAAACCTCTTAGCGCTACAACACCCAACAATACTCCCGCTAAAAAAACAACTCCAATTCGAGTGTAGGTATGTCCCGGGTTATTAAAATGCATCATGGTAAATAAAAGGGCTTGCAATAAAATCATGTAAATGGTAATTTTTTTATTTTTCTTGATCATGAGTTTATAAAAATAACCTCGAAAAATCAGTTCTTCAGACAAGGCAATAGCAAAGAAAAACAATACAAAGTATAAGAATATTTTGTCAAAATATTCATTATATATACCTGAGAAAAGATTTACATAAATGGCGTATAAAATCAGTGGAATTGAGACCACAAGAATACCTAGAAAAGGATTTAGCGTTTGACGATAACTAAATATCCATTTAAAGTATTTTTTTAAATAAACCTTCTTTTTAAGGAGTAAAACAAAAATTGATAGTTGTATTATAAATACAGCTGCAAGTTGTATTAATTGAAAGAAAGTTCGTTTATTATCGATTGTGATGACATTTAATTCGAACCTTTCTGAAATCATAAACTTAAATAAAAGTAATTGTATAAAGCGATATAAGATTATTTGTATTAAATATGCTATCATATATCCAAAATAAAATATTATAATAGCGTGGACACTATTTCTACCAAGAAGTCATCGCTTTCATTTTTTCGAATGTAGATTTTTACTGTGTAAAAAATTTACAGGTATTGTAGAATTTACATAATTCATTTAAATATGGAAAAAGCGAATTTACATCGCGGACATGGTTAATTCGTTGTCTATAGTTCACGAGATGATTTAACCTTTTAATATGTCTGAAATTTATATCAGCCGCAATGATTTTCTTCGATTTGCTCAGTGTAAAAAAACCTGGTATTTAAAAAATAATGAGCTTTTTGAAAATGAAATTAATGGCATTAAGGGAAATGGTGTTCATAAAACATTAAATCATTTACAAAGCAAAATATTTCGATACATAAAGTCTCCAGGCGATAAAAAGTTTTACGAATATGCCCGCTCGTTGTTTTCACCACTTTCTCCATTAAAGCAAATCATTCCCCAGGATATTAGTCTTGACGAGAAATTGAAGATGACAAAAGATCTTATAGATGAAAATACAAAAATTCTATTTTCAGGATGGTTTAAATATCATCGTTTGATATTGTTTGTCGACATACTCCAACTGCAGGAATCATGGAATGCCTTTTCGATTAGATCTGGCGGCGGAAGTTTATATTCTAACTCCCTTGATATGGCTCTTCAATACTATATCTTGAAAAAAAACGAAATAAATTTAAGCGGCTTTTGGGCAATTTATATCAATAAAAGATACAGGCTTAAAGGAGAGATAAACACTACTCAACTGCTAAAAGTTAAAAATTTTTTGCCTGAATTGGAAGAAAATATTGAATTAGTTGAAAAATTGATAGATGAAATTTCATATCCAATAAATGAATCTGTTATTAAAAATATTGATATAGGTAATCATTGTTTTCAGCCATCTCCGTGTAATTACATGAATATTTGCTGGAACCATGTTCCAGAAAATTCAATATTTGATATTGCTACCCTTGATCGTGCTATAAAGTTTAAAATGTACGAAACAGGCATACTTTATCAAAAAGATATTAAAAAGGAAGATTATTCTGATTTTACCCCAAATCAAGTGTTACAAATTGAATCCACTATAAGTCAAAAGGTGACACTGCAGATTTCTGAGCTTAAAAAATTTTTGCAAAATATAATATATCCTGTTCATTATCTTGATTTTGAATCTTTCATGCCGGTCATTCCTTTATTTCAGGATACTCACCCTTTTCAACAAATACCTTTTGAATATTGCTTATACGCACGACTTAAAGAGAGTTCTATTCCTGAATTTAAAATGTTTCTTGCAGAGACTACTGTTAAGGAAGAACATTTAGAACGTCCCGGGGATCCACGACGAGAATTTATTGTAAATTTATTAAATGATCTTGATAAAACAAAAAATTCAGGTTCTATTTTAGTTTACGATAGTCGACTTGAAATACAACAGCTAAGAGAAATGGTAATTTTATTTCCTGAATTTAGCGTTGAAGTTGAATCAATCATTGCGCGGATAGTTGATCTTTCGTATCCGTTTTACAAGAAATTATACTATACGCCTCAAATGAAGGGACTGTATTCCATTAAAAATATTTTACCGGCTCTTATACCATCATTAAATTATGAAAAACTGGAAATAAAAAATGGTTATATGGCCATGCATGCCTTTGAATCGCTTTATTATGAAAATCGACCTGATATCATCGAGGAAACAAGAAACAACCTGAAAGAATATTGTAAAATGGATGTACTGGCATTGGTAGAGATCCATAAATTTCTGGAAAATCTTGTAAAAAATCACAAATAGCATTTAACAGGGATATAATTAAATTAAACTCGAATAAGTAATCTATGGAAAGATTTTATAACCAAAACTCTGGATATTTTCTCCATTTAACCACATTGTTTAAAATTAAGGCAACCACAAGCATAATCAAGGCGCCGCTTAGTACAGGTAATAACATATAGCCAAAACCTAGCTTATGAATACTTTCGCCGCCGATAACCGCGATCAATGCTGTTGCTCCGCCTGGCGGATGTACAGTTCTTGTCAGGTGCATAAAAGCAATAGCAGTTGCTACCGCAAACCCAGCTGCAAACCATGGCGAATTTGAAAATAACTGCCATGACAAAACACCGGCTAATGAAGAAACAAGGTGACCTCCAATAAAGTTTCTTGGTTGAGCCAACGGACTTTTTATTGCTCCATAAATTAAAACTGCAGAAGCTCCAAAGGAACCGACGATCAAGATTAAATCCTGACTGCTAAACCAACCATAATGAAGCCAGGAAACAAGTCCGATACCGATGAGCGCTGAAAACCAGGACCAGGCAATATCTTTAAAATGAACCCTTGGAGCCGGTTCGCTGATCGGGCGCAGCCATTTAATAAATGCAGATTTTTCTGGTACAGGAGCTTTAAGAGTACGTTCTTGTGATTTTTCACTTGCTTTTTTATAAGCAAGATGATAAATTTTTGAAAAATCATCGGGAGTGATGTCAATAAAACCATCCATATCACTCATTGCTTCTTCGATTTCTTCTGTTGTAAGATTTAGTTCGCCAGTTATTTTTTCATTTTTCATATTAAACCCTTAATGTACCTCGAAATAGCGTCGGGGTAGGCAGGTACCGTGTACCTGCATAGGGGCAGACTTGCCCCTTATTAATGAAAAAAAATCCACGATGGACTGTAAAGCGCGAAAAAAGGCAGATGCCTGCGCACCTGCCTTTTTATAATTAAACTTTTTTACCGAAAGCGGATTGAATTTGAAAGTAAATAACGTTTTTACCCAATGCTTTGGTTGCATCTTTACTAGATGCAGCATTATTTAAAATGTTGTAAAAAGCCTGAAACTTGAGATTATGTTTTATGGCGAATAAATCCGCGCCAATCCATAAGCTGCTTTGTTTTTCGCTGTCGTCAATTACACTATTTTTATTGGCGTCTGATTGTTGATAATCATATCTTACAACCGGCATGAGATACATTGAACCTAATTTTAAATTATAGCCTAACGATGCCTGGTAAGTTTGGTAAGCAACCACGTTATTACCGGAAGTAAACGTGTATTCACCGTTAAGATAGATGCCGTATCCAAAAAAAGTTGCATCAAAAGTATGTGCGTGTAAAGGCTTGCCTGATGAAAAAGCATCCGTACCCAAGGGTTTGCCTTGTTGACCTTCCCAGCTGGTGTATGCTCCCGCTGCGCCTAGAGATAAAAGCATTTTGTCGCTGAAAATTTCTTCTCCGTCTTTCCATGACATTTCTTTACCATCTTTTTCTGGTCCGCCGAATGGATTGATTTGAACTCTCCAGTTGAGCATTTTAGCCAATGTTCCAGGGTTTCCATTAAATTCAGCTTTTTTGGCGCCGTTTCCAACATCTGCAGCTCCATCGCCGTTTGTTAACGACAGCATGATGTCAAGTTTTTTACCCCAGTTATTTCCCATTAATTCCAATGGTTGGGTCATTAGGTATAAACCGATGTCATTTTCCTGTATTAAACTTGTAACATAGGAAGACTCAGCAAATATATGGTTTGTTGAAGAACTTGCCAGTTCACGGCTAAATGGCAATTTAAATTGACCTGCTTTAATCGTTGTTCCTAAAAATCCGGGCTTAAACCATACGATAGCTTCTTGTATACCGCCGATTTTAGTTGTCGCGGCTGTTGGTTGACCAATCAGGTTTTCACCTTTGAGATCCAATACGGCGCCTACCATTTTGTTAATTTGATAATCAGCTGCCAAACGAAGTCTTCTAAAGTTAAAATCAACAGACTGAAAGTCATTTTGTGTTGTTGTATTTGAATAAGTTTGACCTGGCGCCAGTGGCGTTGCAAAACCGGAATTTGCCTGGCCTGAAACTGCACGAACTTGAATCAATGCTTTTACTTCAAAACTGCTATCATCTTTTTTTTCTGTTGTATTTGTATCTTTTTTATCTACAGCATCAGCCTTTACCGGCTCATCTGCAGAAAACACTGAAGCGGCGCTGATCATTACAAAGAGCGCACCTGTTAAAATTTTGTTCATTTTCATCTTTTTTCCTTTTTTAATTTTAAAAATTTTACTTAGAGAGTGCCCAAAAACCCATCCATGGATTTTGGACGCGCTCTTAGTCGGGTGAACGGTGGTGTTTGGATTTAAACACCCCGCTCCCAACATGAGTAAATTTATTTATTTGGAATAAATCCCAATTCTTTTACGATCCCTTCACCTTTTTCGCTCAATGCATAGTTTATAAATTTCATAGCTTTTTCATTGAATTTTTCATTAACATACATTTGAAGCGTTCTAGACAATGGATATTTTTTAGCCATTGCATTTTCCATAGTTGGCTCGTAATACTTTTTATCTTTTTCATTTAAAACTGAAACAGCTTTAACATCTTTATTTACCCAACCCATACCAACATAACCGATAGCATTTTTATTTGCCTTTATCTGATCTACAATTTGTTGTGATGAAACGGCATAAGTGATGTCTTTTCCAAATTCAAGTGTTGACTTCGAATCGCCTTTTCTTAACACTTCTTCTTTAAAGTAAACGTGCGTTCCTGAGTTATTTTCTCTGGAAATCGCTAAAATGGGAGCATCTTTACCGCCAACCTCTTTCCAGTTTTTAACTTTACCTGAAAAAATATCGCTCAATTGCTCAATGGTAAGTTTTACTGCAGGATTATCTGGATTGATAACCACTGACATTGCATCTAAAGCAATTACATGTTCTTTAATGCTGATGTTTTTAGATTTAGCAAGTTCCCACTCTTTGTCTTTCATGGTCCTTGATGCATCGGCAACATGAATTGATTCGTTTAACAGTGCCGCGATTCCAGTTCCGCTGCCTCCGCCTTGAACTGAAACGGATTCACCTGGATTATCTTTCATATAGGCCTGAGCCAGTTTTTGAGATAATTGAACCATAGTATCGGATCCTGCGATTTTTAATGAGTTGTCGCCACCTCTTTTGCACTCAGTTGTAAACAGTGTAAGGCCTGAAATTATACTTACGACCAACAACCTTAGCAATAAATTACGTTTTTTCATAGAAACTCCTTAGTTAACCTTAAATCGATAATTATAAAATAACCACCAATTTTTTAATTTAATAAATGTATTTTAATAACAATTTATTAATTTATAACAACGAAATTGTTAAGATTTGGTTAATTATTTCTTGTATTGAAAAAAATAGATTTTATGTAAAGAAATTTTTCCGGCAAAGGCAATTTAAAATCAAGCTCTATGTTTGTTATAGGATGTTTAAATTTTAAATGCGAAGCAATTAAATAAAGCCCCCCAATTATGATATTTTGTTTTTGTTCTGCATTAATACCGGTTTTTTCAAGTTTACGAGAGAAGTTTGAATAAACAAGGTCGCCTAAAACAGGATGATTTAGTTTTGCAAGTGTTGCTCTAATCTGGTGCGTTCTTCCTGTTTGAAGATTTATTTTTAAAAGAGAAAAATAATCATTTGAATCAACGGTTTCATAATTCATAACGGCAGTTTTGTAAGTATCGTCCAACGGAGAAAATTCAAACAGCATTTTTTTTCGTTCTTTGGGATGTCGTCCAATAAAACCTGATATTTCCTTAAATGATTCGGTTTGGTCCCATACCCAGGCATGGTATTCTTTTATGATTTTTCTTTGCGCAAATGCCTCTGCAAGTATAAAATGAGCCTGATTGGTTTTAGCGATGATCATTAAACCCTCGGTTTCTCTATCCAGGCGGTGAACAATTCCAGGTCTGTGTATGTCGGATCCGTCAGAAAGATTTTCAATTTGCGAAAGTAATATATGCACCAATGTATCTTCTTTAGTTCCTGCGCCGGGGTGTACTGTCATTCCCGACGGTTTGTGAATGATGGCAAGATGATCGTCTTCATATAAAACCGGAACCGAAAATTCATTATTACCCTTTAATGTATATTCCTGCGGCGGGTCATAATGAATGATTACAGTTAAAGGAATTTCGGATTTTAAAGATGCTTTTTCGCAAACCTTTCCATTTACAATGACATTGCCATTTTTAATTAATTTTTGAACCAGTGTTCTTGAAAATTGCTCAGGGTATTCCATAGCAATTCCAGCATCTAATCTTGTGTCGGGATGAAGCGTAAATTCAAGATCCACTGGTATAATTATGTTACTTTTTTAACATTATTTTTTTCTGAAAGGTAAAAAGAGATTAAAAGAGCAATAGCGCCAATACTGATAAATGCATCGGCAACATTATAGGTTGGCCATCGATTTATGCCAAATCCCATATCAATAAAATCAACAACTCCTTTTCTAAAAAAACGATCTGTAAAGTTTCCCAGGGCTCCGCCAAGAACAAAATAAATAGCTATGTTAAAAAAAACGTCTTCATATGTAGATCTTAAATAATAAATAAGTAGAAATAAAATAGCAATACCGCTTAAAATGTGAAAAATCATTGCATTATTTTGAAAAATACCAAAAACACCGCCAGTATTGTACACAAGTCTAAACTGAAGGTAATCTCCAAAAATACGTAACGTTGAGCCGTCAGAAAAATTCTTTTCTATAAAATACTTGGATACTACGTCCGTTCCCCAGACAAAAAAGATTATAAACATTGCCTTGATATTTGTTTTTCTCATTACTTTACTCCATTTAACAAAATCTATGACCTTTTTAATTTTAGCACTCATACGTTCAACCATCTGAAACTTTGTTATTTAAAACCGTTTTTTGGTTTTTATTTGTTTTTATTACTTTTCAACAGGTCTTTAGTGAAATAAAATTGCTTATGTCGCATGATATTTTTCAAGATCTTAATATTCCTCAAAAAGAAGCAGTTCAAAACACCGAAGGGCCAGTGCTTATTTTGGCTGGAGCCGGTAGCGGTAAAACACGCACAATTGTGCATCGCATTGCTTACTTAATTCATGAAAAACATGTTTTACCAGGGCGTATTGTTGCTGTAACTTTTACAAATAAGTCTACTCAGGAAATGAGGGCTCGTGTTCTCGACATTGCCGGAAACTCTGCTCTCGATTGTATCGTTAAAACCTATCATTCTCTCGGACTTTATCTTTTGCGAGAACTTTCCGCATACATCAACTATCCTCGCGACTTTACCATCTGGGATGATTCAGATCAGGGCTCTTGCATCAACGCAATTTTAAAATCACTGGGTCATGATAAACTAACAAAAACCCAGGTAAAGTACATTGCTCAAAAAATCAATTCATTTAAAGATAATCTTGTTTCACCGGATCTTTTGCCTGAAAAGCAAAATCTTGAAGAAATGGAACTTGGCGATATTTTACAGGAAGTTTACCATCTTTATGAACAAAAAAAAATAGAATCCAGAGCAATGGACTTTTCGGATCTCTTATATCAAACTGTTACCATCATGCAAACCTTTCCTGAATCACTGGAAACTTTTCATCGCCGATATCACTATTTTCTTGTCGACGAGTACCAGGACACGAACCATTCACAATATATGTTGATACACCTGTTATCTCAAGCACGACAAAACCTGTGCGTTGTAGGTGATGATGATCAGGCAATTTATACATGGAGAGGAGCTGATATAAATAATATACTTGATTTTAATCGGGATTTTCCAACTGCAATGACTGTCAAGCTTGAAGAAAATTACCGTTCAACCCAGGCCGTTTTAAATCTGGCCAATGATGTTATTCAAAAAAACAAAAATCGTATGGAAAAATCTCTTTGGACGCAAGAAAAGGACGGGAAAATTCCAGAACTTCATATTTTAAATTCTGATTTTGATGAAAGCAAAATGGTTGCCGAACAAATTGAAGCATCAATTGCTCAGGGTATCAGTCCCTCGGAAATTGCAGTACTTTACAGGGTAAATTCTCAATCGCGTCTTATTGAAGAAGCGCTTTTACAAAAAAATATTAAATATACTATATTTGGTGGTGTCTCATTTTTTGGGCGTAAAGAAGTAAAAGATCTTCTGGCTTATTTGCGTTTTCTCGTAAATCCCTATGACGAAGCCGCTTTGATTCGTCTTATCAATAACCCTTCAAGAGGAATTGGTGACAAATCAATTGAGCAGTTACTGGATTTTAGAAATAAACTAAACTATGAATCAAATTCAACTCTTGACTTTTTTATGATTTTTGCCAAAATTGAAGAATCATCTTTAAATAAAAAAGCAGTAGCGAGCATTATTGAACTCCATGAATGGATGAAAGAAATGCGAGCTAAAATTCTTCGTAAAATTGATTTTGGAATGCTTGTAGAAGATTTACTTGATCAATCCGGATTAAGATCTGTCCTTGAAGAAGAAGATCGTCTTTTAGGTACTGCAAGAATAGAAAACATACTGGAATTAAAAAACTCTATGATTTCTTTTCAAAGAGTTCATCCGGATTCATTGTTAAATGATTATTTACAGGAGATTTCTTTGTTTAGCAATACGAGTGATATAGAAGAAACTGGCGATGATGTATGTCTAATGACAGTTCATAACGCCAAAGGTCTGGAGTTTGATACGGTTTTTGTTGTTGGTCTCGATGAAGGATTGTTTCCACATTTTTTATCTGCAAATAAAGACGATGAAGGCGAAGAGGAACGCCGACTTTTATACGTAGCGATAACCAGGGCACGACGGCAATTGTTTTTAACCCGAGCCAAAAAACGAATGATGATGGGTTTTGTACAACAAATGAAGCCGTCAATATTTCTTTCAACCATAGGTGAGGGCTTACTTGAACATTTTGACAGATCTGAGTCTGCAACTGACAGAGCCTCGTTTGGAGCAAAAAAATATCCTTCTTCCGGTTCAATCGGCTATAGCAACAAGTTTAATCAAAAAACAAAATCTTCAGCGGATACTTATTCAAAATCCTTCCCTTCTAAAAATACAAGTGAACAATTTCCTGGATTAATCGGGAATAAAGTTAATGTTGAGCCTTCACAACCTGCCGGCGGGTTTCATTCCGGAGATAAAGTGCGTCATCCAAATTTTGGTATAGGTAAAATTTTTAAAATTGAAGGATCAGGCGATGCAAGCAAAGTCCATATTTTTTTTAATGACAACAAAACAAGAAAGTTTATTTTAAAATATACACGCCTTGAGAAAGTTTAATGAATAATTTATTTTGACTCAATATCAGCAATATTGTCTAATTCAATCATTTTAAATATTTTTGAAATTTTTTTATCGACATTAATAAATTTATATTTCATTTTCGGTCTTTTTTCAGAATAATATCTCATTAAAGAAATAAATTCAGCTATACCTAGAGAGTTTATATATATAACATTTTCAAAATCAATTATAATTTTTTCAATTTTTTTAGTTAAGATTTTTTTTTCAATCAAAAGCTCAAATATACTATTTTGACCATCAATCTTGGTTTCGTTAATTTTTATTTTTACTGCATCTTGGATAAATTCAACATCAGCTATCATTTATTTGCTCCATTTATCCTGCAATTGATAATAAAAGTCGAATTTCATTTCCCATATTATTCCAAAAAACCTCGCAAAACTTTTTTATAATAATGATACCACGTCCTCGAGATACCATTGGCTTGTTTTCACCTACATTTAGCGGGACAAGATTTGGATCAAAACCATCACCCTCATCTTTAACACTGATTTCAACTTTTTCATCTGAGCGGCGAGTTATTTGTAAAAAAACATGTTTATCAACAATCCACTTGTTTCCATGTTCCATGGCATTGCTAATTGCTTCATCAAGAATTAAATAAAGTTCATAATGGTCAAGATTAACGACTATACTGTTATCATTGAAGTATTTTATAGTATCTTCGATAAGTTTAATTCTATTATCATTCGTTGTTTTTACTACTTCTTCAAAGATAATATCCAATCCATTTTCAGATCCGTTCATTCAATAGACACTCTGGAAGCAATTTTTATACTGTCAATTCTGAAAATATAAAATATCCTTTAAATTGGTGGGAGCGGCTACTTTTTAGTAAATCATACGACTAAGTCAAAGGCATTTTCCCCATTTAGAAAAGTTCGGTATTTCATATTGTCCCAGAATTCAGCCCAGCGACCTTCGAAGTATTTGCATCTTAA
>JAOUFY010000084.1 GCA_029857955.1 Spirochaetia bacterium | reverse complement strand
GAAGGTCGCTGGGCTGAATTCTGGGACAATATGAAATACCGAACTTTTCTAAATGGGGAAAATGCCTTTGACTTAGTCGTATGATTTACTAAAAAGTAGCCGCTCCCTTGTCAACTCATCAGCGATTCATAATGAAATTATTTGAATGGTTGCTTGGTAAATCAGATATGAATAAAGAAAATAAAGTGTGGACATTGATTTTTAGTGCATGGTTTGTTGCAGGCATCTCAACACTTGGGTCTTTATTTTTCAGCGAAATCATGAAGCTTCCTCCATGTACTCTTTGTTGGTACCAGCGAATTTTTATGTTTCCGCTGTCGTTGATTTTACCGCTGGGACTTTTTCCGCTCGACAAAAATGTTGTCCGTTATGCGCTTATATTGTCAGCTGCCGGTTTGCTGATTGCTTTTTTTCATCTGCTCTTGGCTGCGGGTGTTATTCCTGAAAGTATTCAGCCATGCAGACAGGGTATTCCTTGTTCAAAAACCGTGATTAGCTGGTTTGGGTTTGTAACAATTCCGTTTCTGTCGATGCTGTCTTTTTTGGTTATCGTTGTATTGCTGGTTCTAACATATTTTCAGAGGTTAAAATGAAACAAAAAACACTATTTATCGTTGCTGCTGTAGTTCTCGTACTGGTATTTTTAATTGGCTCTCAGACCTACAATCGAAAGAAAGCAGAAGAATCTGCCAAATCAATTCAAAGTAATCAAGCTTATCTTGTTCGAATGCATTCGCCCGTGCTTGGAAAGGACAATGCTCCGGTAGTGATCGTTGAATTTCTTGACCCGGCCTGCGAAACATGCAGTGAGTTTTACCCTCATGTTAAGCAAATGCTCTCGGCAAACCCTGATAAAATTAAACTGGTTCTTCGTTACGCTCCATTTCATCATGGTTCTGATAAAGTTGTTGCTGCACTTGAGGCGGCTCGAAAACAAGGCAAGTTCTGGCCGGCCCTTGAGGCTTTGCTGAAAACCCAGCATGAGTGGGCTGCAAACCACACCGCAAATGTGGATTTGATTTGGAGTCATCTCGAAGGCCTGGGTTTAAATTTTCAAAAAATGCGTTTAGACATGTTGTCGCCAGAAATTATAAGCATTATTGAACAGGATCTCTCTGATGCCAGAGCATTAAATGTAACCATGACGCCTGAATACTTTGTAAACGGCAAACCATTGCCCAGTTTTGGCTATCAACAACTGGTTGACCTGGTTGACGAAGCTATTGCTTCCGCCGGACATTGATATTTTATAAAATCTGTACAATCAAAACCATAAAATATTGTAGTCGGTTCTTTGGCGGCCAGGGCGCAACTTCGTGTTCCTGCCCAACTTTTTTGCGTTTTTAATCACAAAAAAGTACTGGACTGTACATTATGTCTCTTATGGTTTATAAAGTTATGTTGATTTTAGATAAATACTCCCAAAAATATTGTTTTTAAATATTTATCCATGATCAAAATTAAATTTTAATGAATATTTTAAAGATGTTTCCAACAGTATTACAAAAATTCCGGAAAAAAATTATAAATATTTTTATTTATTGTTTTTCTGCAACGCTTGTAATCATCCTGGTTTCAAACTGGATCATCATTTCTTCAACCAGACATCTCATTGCAGAGAATCTTGAAAAAGTAAAAAAAGCTGATGTGGGGATCATTCTAGGCGCTGCCGTTTATTCAGGGAATCGGGTTTCAACCGTGGTAGGCGATAGAATTGAATCTGCAATTGAACTATATAGAGAAGGAAAAGTCGACAAGTTGTTGATATCCGGCGATCATGCCGAACGTTATTATGATGAAGTAAATACAATAAAATTCTGGTTGTTAAAAAACGGTATACCGCCAGGCAATATCGAGATGGATCCTTCGGGATTTTCAACTTATGAAAGTATGTGCAGAGCGCGTAATGTTTTTAATGTAAACAGCGCCGTGATCATTACACAGTCATATCATTTACCGCGAGCGCTGTATCTTGCAAGACGCCTTGGAATTTCTGCTCAGGGATTTGGAGCTGATCAGAGACTTTATAAAAATGCAAAACGTTTTTTAATGCGAGAATATCTGGCTCGTGCAAAAGATTTTATCTACATACATATCTTAAAACCAAAATAGTCCTTGGGTATTGCTACCAAAGTAACGTAAAAAAATCGTTTACTTGATATGTATATTAGTAAATACTGATAATACTCCGATTTTGCCGGCCTAACACGAAAGTCATGGCTTGCAAAACGAAAGGATTTTAAATAGCATATATAAATCCTTAAGACGGCTTTTGGAGAAATTCAGCTGCCTGCCATTTGCAAAGGGGTATTATGATATCAATTGAAGACGCCAGAAGTTTAATTCATTCGCAATTATTTACTCCGAAACCTGCATTTGTAGAACTTGAGAATTCCCAAAATTATTTTCTTGCCGAAGATATTAATTCAGACAGAGATTACCCTCCATTTAACAGGGCGGCAGTTGACGGTTATGCGGTTCGTTTTAGCGACATCGATTCAGGGTTAAAAACATTTCACATCGCCGCTGAAATTTATTCAGGCGAGGGGTTTGATCAAATTGTAGAGCCTGGCCGATGCATAAAAATCATGACAGGCGCAGCGCTGCCTCAGGGCTTTGATATACTTTTTAAAGTTGAACATTGCGAGGTACTTGATGACGTTGTGGCGATACCCGAAGACGAAATTAAAAAAGGGTTGAACATTTCACAACGCGGCGAAAATGTTAAAAAAGGCGAAATCATCATACAAAAGGGAACCAGGGTTGACGAAAAAATCGTTCATTCTCTTGCTGCAGCCGGTATTTATTCCGTACCTGTTTTTAGTCTACCCAGGGTGCATATCATTTCTACCGGAAATGAAATCGTTGCAGTAAATAAACAGCCTTCTGATTTTCAAATTAGAGACAGCAACTATTTTGGGTTGGCGTTTCAACTTGCAAAGTTTAACATAAAGCCTGAGAGCCATCAGCTTTTAGGCGACGACAAGCAAGAAATTCGAGACGGAATTTCTACGGCAATTGGCGGCGACATTTTAATCCTTTCAGGCGGAGTTTCCATGGGAGACCGCGACTTTGTTCCTGAAATTTTAACAGAACTGGGCGTAGAAAAAGTATTCCATAAAGTAAATATCAAGCCCGGAAAACCCTTTTGGTTTGGTCGACTTTATCATAAAGATTTAAACAAAACAACCTTTGTGTTTGCCCTGCCGGGGAATCCTTTCTCGACACTGGTTACCTATAAAATTTTTATTGAACCTTGGCTTTATGCCTGTTTTCAAAATCCGGGTTTAAAGCATTACTTTATGCCGATTGTACATGAAAAAAAACTAAAAGACGATCGTCCTGAATATTTCCCTGTGAAATTGATTTTATCAGGGCAGGTGAGTTCTGTTGAAGCTCTCAGGTTTCACGGAAGCGGCGATATAACGGCTACAGCAGGTTCAGACGGACTGGCCTTTTTTTCCGGCAACAAACTTGAATTGGTAAAAGGCGATCCTGTGGAGTTTATACCATGGAATTAAATACAGCCGTATTCAACAAAGAACAGGGCGTTTTATCTTCGCCGGTACGCAGTTTTAAAAAGCTAAGAGTGAGCATTACAGAAAACTGTAATCTGGCCTGTTTGTATTGTGATGTTCAAAAAGCAAGATCACAGAGTCCGCTTAAAAATGATCTTTCTGCATTGCTTGAAATTATAAAAAAATTAAATGATCGCCTGGATCTTTCTTCGGTTAGAATTACCGGAGGAGAGCCTGCCTTAAACCCGAATCTGGTATCATTTGTGCAAAAGTTAAAACAACTGGGAATACCTGAAATTAATCTTACATCCAATGGAATTTTTCTTGGGAACCTGCTGGTTGATTTGCGCCAGGCCGGTCTTGATCGAATCAACATTTCTCTGGATGCTCTTGATGACGTTACTTATTATAAAATTACAGGCCGGAAGGGCGTTGATCAGGTGATTCACTCAATCTATAAAGCCCGTGAAACAGGATTTGATGTTAAGTTAAATTCAATCATCTTGCGAGGAATAAACGAAAACCAGGTATTGCCGCTTCTTGAATTTGCCATTGAAAGTTCTGTCAAACTGCGTTTTCTTGAACTTATGAAAATGGGGCCTGCTGCCGATCGTCACAGCGATTTTTATTATTCACGCGATGAAATTTTATCGCAAGTACAGACCCGCTATTATTTTTCAGAAATGGCGCGTGAGGCATCTTCAACAGCGCGTTATTACCAGATTGGCAGTCAATTTTCTTTTGGCATCATTGCCAATCATTCAGATCCGTTTTGTGAAGATTGCGACCGCCTGAGACTGGATCATAAAGGGAATCTTTATGGATGTCTGAGTAATTCTTCTTTTTTCAGGATGCCCGAAAAAAATGACAAACAATACAATTTGATACTTGATCAAGCCATGGCTTTAAAACAAAAAAAAGAATTTACAGGTTCCATTTTAAGCATGAGGCATATTGGCGGATAAATGGAAATTAATGTAAGAACCTATGCGGCTTTAAAAGATCACTTTACAGATTCTTTTCGATTAAATGTATCGCAAGATTCAACGATTGATGATATGAAAAAAAAACTTAAGCAAATAAAGCCGTCAAGCGCCGACTTGCTTGAAAAATGCCGCTTTGCGATCAACCAGGAATTTGCTGCGTGTGCGGCACGATTAACCTCCGGAGATACAATTGACATTCTGCCTCCTTCCAGCGGAGGATAAACAGGTACTCGATGGTTCATATAACAGAAAAAAAAATCATCATAGACGAACTTGTACAAAAGGCGCATCATCCTGAAGCGGGAGCGCTGGTGATATTTTCCGGCGAAGCAAGAAATCTTCACGACGGCAAGTCAGTAACGATGTTAGAATACGAGGCTCAAGTTGAAATGGCTGAAAAAAGCATCGAAGATATTTTAGAGCTTGCCAGAAACCGCTGGCCGCTCAAGATTGCCATGGCCGTTCACCGGATTGGCAAGGTTGAAATTTCAGAGCCGGCAGTCGTGGTAGTCACGGCAGCTGCCCATAGAAAAGAAGCCTATGAAGCTAACCAGTTTATCATTGATCAAATTAAAGAACATGCGCCCATCTGGAAAAAAGAATCATTTGCAGATGGAAATTCAAAATGGCAGTGATTTTTCATTACTAAAAATATTGACAGGCCAATCGACTTGCTTAAAGTATAGCGGTTATTAATTTAAAGAATACAATGAAAAAACTGTATCGCTGTCTGATCGTTGAAGACGAGCCGTCTTCTGCCAATCTGGTTGTAAATTATTTAAAAGAATACGATGACTTTTATGCTCCTAAAATAGCTCAAAATATTTCAGAAGCAATGGAGAATATAAAACACCAGAAATTTGATTTAATTTTTTGTGATATACATTTACCTGACGGCAATGCGATGGATTTAATGAAATCACTGGATGTAACAACGCCGTTGATTTTAATAACCGGAGACAGAAATCAGTCTTTAGGGGCATATGAAATGGATGCCGTTGATTATATCGTTAAACCTGTAAGTTCTGAGCGATTTAACCGCGCACTGAAAAAAATGCTGCAGGTTATATCGGGCAGAAACTATTTAAAAAATAAATTGAATTTTGTAGATTCGCCGGAAAGGGCTGACCAATTTCAATATCTTTTGATAAATCGTTATAAACTCTCGCAGGCAGAAAGCGCTATTTGTTATGATCTTGTATGCGGTAAAAAAACAGATGAAATTACATCTCAAAGAGAGATATCTTATAATACTTTTAAATCTCATATGAAGCGAATTTACGCAAAAACAATCGACAGCACAATGGTAGAAATAAAGAAAAGTCAAGGCAAGCTTCAGCGATTGACTTTATTTTTACTGGATTTACAAAAAGAATTGATGTAATAATTTATAACCTGCATCAATGGTTCAGTCTGATCAAGTCTAATAAATTAGCGGGGCGGGTTGTTTTTTTCGACTGCGCGGAATTCTGCAATGCCCCCCGCTTCGGTGCTGTCTAAAAAAAAGCAAGAAACGTAAAAGACTTTGTGCATAAGCAAATTTTAGACAACCCCTACGCTTCCCCAATCAATATTTTTAACAAGCGTCATTTATCTTTCTACTGTTGGCGCATATTGTTATGGTTAAAAGAACATATACAAGGTTCAGATAGAAGCTGCACAACTTTTTTTAATTGTTAAACCCTGAATTGTTTTTTAAGTTCTTAGAGGGCGTCCCAAAACCCATCCATGGGTTTTGGGACGCTCTCATAATACCTATAACGAGATCAATTTTCTAATTGACGGCGCTAATTAAAGTAGATGTCATTGCCGACATGTTTTCAGGATACGTTTAAATGTTTCGAAGAAAAATCTCATGGCTGTTTTTATTGACTTTATTATTTCCGTTTCCAGTTTTTTCTCAGCAGGTATTGGCCATAACTCGAGATGCAAAATCATACGATGTTACACCTTATATGTCATTTTATGAAGACACCGAAAACAGTCTTACAATCGAAAATGTAATTCAACTCGATGCAAATGACCTCCTTTTTAGAAAAAGAAGCGATGCCAACTTTGGCGTCATTACCTACAAGGTCTGGGGTAAATTTAAATTTGCAAATGAGTCCTCAGAAGACTGGTGGTTACTGTACTTTAAATCCGAAAGACTTTCCGGCGATTTGAACGTCTACGTCGTATCTGAAAATAAAATAATCAAGACATACCATCAAAATGACTGGATTTCGTTTCAAAATCGCGTAGTTCAGCACAAAAATGAAATTATCCCGCTGGGAATTCCGGATAAAGTACAAACCGTATATTTTTCGTTAAGACCATCTGCATCCACTATGGAATTATCTGCCAGCTTGTACACGGCCGTTGCATTTATTGAAAAAGACTACCGTGATATGTTGGTTTTAGGAATATATTATGGAATTATGATTTCCATGTTGATTTACAACGCATTTATTCTTTTTGCCGCGAGGGACAAAGCGTATCTGTATTACATTGTTTATCTGCTGGTTTATATTTTTGCCCAAAGCTCTCTCGATGGTTTGTTTATTCAATATATTTCTCCGGATCACATTGAGAAATGGCATTTGGTGGTTATTATTGGAGCTTCCATCGCATGGCCCTGTTATATTCTTTTTACAACGTCTGTTTTACCGATTAAAAAACATTACCCGCGGGTTTATATCTTTTATCAATTTATGCTGGCCATGTTTTTTGTGCCTTCTATTTTATATCCATTTGTCCATTTTGAAAAAACAACTGTATTGGTTGCTTTTTTAATTATTATAGTTACCATAACTTCGTCCATCATTAGTTTTTTATTGTCTTTTAAAATCCAGGTTGCGCAATACTATTTTGCGGCGACAGCATTGTTTGTTCTGGGCATGGCGATTCAAGAAGTAAAACTTTTTGATATATATATTCCTGTTCTCGGCGAAGGCAATTATTCGGTGCAATTTGGCAGCGCGTTGGAGGCTCTGCTTTTTTCGCTGGCAATGGGGTATCGAATCAAAGTTATGCGCGAGTCTTCGATTGCAAAAGACGACCAGATAAAACAACTGGAATATTCCAATCTTCAAGGCAAGGTTAATCCGCATTTTTTGTACAACTCTCTTAACATGATTCTGGAGATGCTTCAGGCCGATAAAAAAGCAGCTGCTCAAACCGTGGTCGATCTGGCCAATATTTACGAATATATGTCCTATTATGTCGCCAAAGATCTTGTGCCGTTAAAAGAAGAATGGCAATTTGCCAAAAAATACTTTAAGATTATGAACAAACGCAGCGGACAAAAAATGCTATTAAAAGAGGATTTTTCTGCAAAAGCTCACGAATTTATGGTTCCCCCCCTGAGTCTTCAACCTTTGATCGAAAATTGCCTTAAACACGGGAGACCTAAAAGTTCGTTTGTAACTTCGTCGGATAATACAAAAAGTAAATCCAAAGTTAAATATGTATTTTCCATTTTTCTAAGAGCTGAAATTCATGAACAGGCATTAATATTGTCCATTGTTGACAATGGTCAATTTACCAACACAAATATCAGAGAAGGCGGATCGCTGGAAAGCATAAAACATCGTTTTGAGCATTATTATACAAATGTAAATGTCTCGATTCAGCCTGCAAACGATGTAGGGACAAAAGTCGAAATAAGTATTTCAGAAAGAAAAAAGCGATCTGCTGAGAATTAAAATTACCCTGCACTGGCAAAACATACATTTCAAAGTGAAAATCGTATAATCTCCAGCGTTTATCAGGCTTCATAGATGAGAATTTACTTAAAAATCAAAAAAAATTGCAAAAATCACACCTAGGTGTGAGAGATAATATGAGATTGATAAAATTTAAAGTTGACATTGTATAGTATGCAAGATCTTATCGTATAATAATTATGATTTGTATAATAAAAAACATGAAATTAG
>JAOUFY010000083.1 GCA_029857955.1 Spirochaetia bacterium | reverse complement strand
CCGCTACCGGCTTTAAAAGGGTAAATATTACTGTTCTTGTTTTCCACGAGTATTTTTTGTGACATATTGATTCCTTGTATAAATTATTGTAATGATTGTGAAGATATTGTTTTATATTACAATACCAGTAAAATACTATTAAAATAGATACATTTCATTTGTAAAGTACAAATCGTATTGATGATTTTAAATTAAAAATTCTTATAGAACGGGCTAAACTTTTGATCCCGTGGTGAATTTTCTTTTTTTAGAGCGCTTTGTATATTTTATTATCTTCTACGAATTGTAAAAAATTAGCTGTGAACTAATGCTTTGACAGTCTCCAATTCTCCAAACAAAACAAATTAAACCAAGATGGTGCTATTTAATTGCTAAACAAGTTTAAAGCTCTGAATTTATTTCCTTGGTAAACTTTAATTTAAGTTAACATATTTTAACTTTTTTATATAAATAAATTGACAGTGCAAACAGTATTGTTTAGTATAAATTTAGAAACTGTATAAAAATAGACTACGGATGCCGCTCTTTTTTAATATTGTTTCTAAAAACTCTATTGATTTTAATGAATAATCAAGAAGAGTTAGCAGACGGTTTTGAGAATATTTTAATGAATATCAGGAGTGAAAAATGAATATAATGTCTTTGTGTAAAAATTTTGATCTTAGAGAATTTATTGATCTCGGGATTTTTGAGGTTATCGGAAAAGAAATTTCTTCAATGAGTAATGCATTAAACGGATATCATGTTATTATATCTGACGATGCAGGTATTATTAATTCTTTTAGAACTAAATTCTCAAGAGAAGCTTTATTTTTAATTCCAGTTGTTGCACTGCTTAAGCAGGAGTCTTCATATTCTGTTATGCATAAATGCATTCAGTCCGGCGCTGCGGCTTTGGTGATAAAAATATGAGAATTCCATAACGTAATTAAAATATGGAATATGAACTATAATCTATTCTGAGAAATTCATGTAATCAAGTACAAGATTACCATTTCTCAGGGTATTTTTAAAAAATGCTGAAAAGGTGTGAAGTATGAAAAGGAATGTAAGACTTAGAAAAGGAACTCAGGAAGACCAATTAAACAGATATCATTCAATTTTAAAACCT
The DNA here is from genome assembly GCA_029857955.1 of Spirochaetia bacterium. Taxonomy (GTDB): domain Bacteria; phylum Spirochaetota; class Leptospiria; order Turneriellales; family JAOUFE01; genus JAOUFE01. Next base: position 7,329 of record JAOUFY010000083.1, on the reverse strand, counting down.
ATGGTTTTAAATGAGCGCAGGGCGTTTATTAAAGAATTACGGAGTAATATGTGCCATGTAGAAAATAATTCTGAAGAAAACCAATTGTCTTTTGAAGATCAAAAAATGAATTATCGAAATGGCAGTTTTCCTTTATTAAGAATTAAAGTATACATTAAAAATCAGGAGGCAGTACATCTTCAAGAAGAATTATGAAGTGTCTGATTTGTATGCAAGTAAAAATTGACAAGAAAAATACACATATAAGACCTTTTGGATTAATTGTTAAATTTGCCGACAGACAGATTTGCATTCCAAAATCTTTTATTTTAAACAAAGAAGCATTGCATAAAGTTGAAAATTTAGAGCTGGAAGACTGGTTTTATAATACTTATATTAAACCGTTTGAGCAAAATAATGAAATGAATTATTAAAGAAAATGTTTTCTATAAAACCGTACATGCGGATTTTATTTAAAAATTAAATTTAATTTTTAACTCATTGGTTTTGTCCAGCATTCAAATGTCAAGGGTGTTAGAATGTACTTATGTATATTAACACTCTTGGCACATAATTAAATAGGAGAATAGCCGCATGTTATTTAAAAAAGAGTACGTAAACGGAGAGAAGAAAACTTCATCTGTAGTTTTAATCGATAAAGAATATTTTCTTGACGAAGGTCAAATCATCGTCAGTCACACTGATTTGAAAGGTATCATTACCTATGTAAATCAGGACTTTGAAACCATTTCAGGTTTTTATAAAGAAGAGTTACTGGGAAAACCCCATAGTATAATCCGTCACCCAGGAATGCCGCGATCTGCTTTCTATGATTTATGGGAAACAATTAAAGACGGAAAACCCTGGCAGGGATTTGTGAAAAACAGAACAAAAGATGGCGGATTTTACTGGGTAGATGCGCGAGTTTCACCGTTATATGAAAATGGTAAGCATGTCGGATTTCTCTCTGTCAGGTTTAAACCAGATAAACTGAAAATTCAAAAAGTAAGCGATCTTTATAATGATGTAATAAATGGTACAAGTTCATTTCCATACAGTTTTCACGGAAGCAAGATTTCCTTGGTCAATCAGTTTAAATTAATTCAAATTTTATGGTTGGCTCCTGTTTTACTTGCATATTTAAAAACAATGGTAGAAATTCCTCTCTTGGTTAATCTGGGCATTACGCTTGCAGGAATTGTTTTTGCAGCCGGAATAAATATTTATTTTGTAAGTCATAAAATAATGAATCCGCTTACAAAGGTAGTTTCTGTCGGCTACAATGTTGCCAAGGGATATTTGCAAATGGATCTTCCTATGAATGTACATAATGAGTCAGGGAACCTTTATCGCGCCATGCACGTGATGGTAAATAACATAATTGGAACAATCGGGAAAATTAAAGAATATTCAGGAATCATCCAGGCAGCAGCATCTAACGTAGCATCAATGTCTCAAGGTTTAAGTCAAAACAGCACAGAACAGGCTGCGGCAGTTGAAGAAACAAGCGCTTCGCTTGAGGAAATGAGCGCAACCATTGTGCAAAATGCTGAAAATGCAAAAGCTACAGAAACTCTTTCAATTAAAGCCGCAGAAATGAGTGAAGAAGGCGGAAGCGCTGTCAAAGGTACGGTTGAAGCTATGAATGAAATTGCATCTAAAGTCGGAGTAATCGAAGAGATGGCGTATCAAACTAATTTGTTGGCTTTAAATGCGGCCATTGAAGCTGCAAGAGCCGGTGAACATGGACGAGGTTTTGCTGTTGTAGCTGCCGAAGTTCGAAAACTTGCAGAAAGAAGCCAAAACGAAGCAAAATCAATAAGAGATCTCACTGAGAAAAGCAGAACAATTTCGGATAACGCTAAAACATCAATTGAGTCCATGCTGCCCAATATCAATAAAACGGCAGATCTCGTTAAAGAGATAACTGTTGCTTCTGAGGAACAAAAATTGGGAGTAAATCAAATGAACAATGCCGTCTCTCAGTTAAATTCCGTCGCACAGAGTAATGCGGCATCATCTGAAGAGTTATCTGGTACAGCGACTCAATTAAATGAACAGGCCGGTACGCTAGAAAATCTGTTAAGTGCATTTCGTATGAGCAGGGGATAGGCAAAGGCGAATGTATGAATAAATGAATAAAATAACAGGGTGTTATAAAATAATAAAATGAAAACCATGTGTAAGGAGGCCTTATGAATATTTTATCATTTTGCAAAAACTTGAATTATCAAAAATATATTGAGTTCGAAGTCGTTCAGGTTTATGAGGATATTATTTCGGATATAAATATTTCATCTAAAAATTTTCACGCTATTCTTGTAGATGATTTTAAAACAATTAAATTGATCATTGATAACATTTCTAAAAATGAAAAATTTTCAATTCCAGTAATCATGTTGTTAAAAAGTAACGCTACGTATGTAGATTTTCGATACAGCATAGATTCAGGAGCAACGGATTTTTCGGTTGAACCCTATAAGGATCTTAAAGAAATCATCGTAAGGAGTTATATGCGACTAGATGAATTGTCGGATTCCTCCGAAGCAAAGCTTAATCAGCTTCGAAGAACTCTGATTAATTCAATTCCTCATGAATTAAATACGCCGCTGACATCGATTATCGGCCTGGCTTCTGTTATGGCAAAAGAAGACGTGCCAGATGCGGAAGGTTATAAGGAATTTTGTATTAATATCTATAATTCAGCCAAGCGTTTACAGAAAGTTATTGATAATTTTACATATTATTCATATTTGCAATTAAAATTGTCTTCAAATAGCGACGTTAGTTTTGCGAGATCATTTACTGTTTCAAATCCGGAGCAGGTTATAAAATTGGTAATCCATGATCTTCAATATACTTATCATCGAGAAATAAAATTTTCTGTTAGCGCCGGCAGTATTCAATTTAATGCAACTAATTTTTATAAACTTGTATACTACCTGCTTGAGAATGCATTAAAATTTTCAAAAAATGATTCGCTCGTAATGGTTGGCGCATATCCGTTAGAGAAAGAGTACCAACTTGTCATTTACAATGAGGATTCTGGATTTGATCCTGATCAATTAAATTATATAGGCGCGCTAATTCAGTTTGATCGGGGAATTAATGAGCAGCAGGGTATAGGAATGGGAATTGCCATTGTATTGTCATTGTTAAAGCTATATGATGGACGAATTAAAATAATCTCAGAAAAAAAGAAATTTACAAAAATGGAAGTTTTTTTAAAAAATAATATAAACAATCAGGTGGTGTATATAGATGGGACTAACAGTAGAAGAAAATATGAAATTAAAAACTGATACAGTGAAAAAAATAATTATGGTTGTAGACGATGACCCTATTATACGTACTATTATATGCAGTATTATAAAACGAAGTCGTCCAGGGATTGATCTTATTGAATGTGAAAATGGTGAAGAAGCATACAATAAAATGAATGAAGGCATTGATTTGATTTTTACAGATAATAATATGCCAAAAGTTTCAGGATTGGAATTTATTCGAAAAATTAAAGCCGATGAAGAGTATTTAAATATTCCGGTTGTAATGGTATCTGTAGAAGACAGAGACGAATATAAATTTATTGGCAAAGAGCTTGGGGTGGCAGGCTGGGTTGTAAAACCATTTCAAAATAACCAGATTAGTGAATATATAAACAGGTTTATATAATTTTGTTTAATACCACGATTTATTTTTGCAGAAAATATGCTTTGGGCATTGCTTCTCATTAAATAATCAGGGCAACACTTTTTACCTGGGCATAAACTTGCATTCCCACCGCAAGTCCGAGTTGATCGCGCGAGCGTCTGGTGATACGAGACATAATAACCTGTTTATGGTTATAATCGCCAATTTCAAGTCGCAAGCTTGTTCGGTCTGGTCCAAGGTCTTGAATTTCGCATATTTGCGCCGATATAACATTGGTGATACTGGTAGCCTGTGGTTTTATCGCCGCAATGCTGACGTCTCTTGCAAGTATACGAGCCCTTACCTTTGCACCAATGACTCGATCGATTTTACTTGCCCAGAGACTGCCGCCTGAGAAATCAAGGCGGGTTAATGAATAAGTTTCGTCGTAAACAGCGACAAAAGCTTCAATAACGGCTCCAGCTTCGTCGAGTCTGGCGGTGGGCAGATCTAGGCGTGTCAAAGTTTCATTAAGATTTCCCGAGGCTGTAACGCGTCCTTTGTCCAGTATAACTATGTAATCGGCAAGGCGCGTTACTTCATCTAGCGCGTGACTGACATAGAAAACTGGAATCTCAAGTTCTTTATGAAGCCGTTCAAGGTAAGGTAAGATCTCGTATTTACTTTTTACATCAAGGCCGGTGAGGGGTTCATCCATCAGCAGTATGCGAGGGCTTGTGAGAAGGGCGCGTCCGATAGCGACTCGCTGTTTTTCGCCTCCGGAAAGACTCATTGTCTCTTTACGATTTATGATATGATTTAAGCCCAGCAATTCAATGATTTGTTCGATTTTAATTATTCTTTCGGAAGGTTGAATGCGTTTAAAGCCATAGGTTAAATTTTTCTTTACGGATAAATGCGAAAAAAGACTGGCTTCTTGAAACACAAAACCCAATGGCCGACGGTTTACCGGTATAAATATATTATGGTTTTGCCATATTTGCCCATTTACGCAAAGTAACCCTTCATTTGAATGTTCCAGGCCGGCCATACATCTAAGCAGGGTAGTTTTACCGGAACCGGATGGTCCAAAAACAGCTGTGACACCCTTTGAGGGGGCATTAAACGAAACATCCAGGTTAAAATCATGGAAGTTTAATTTAAAATGAATTTCTATGTCACTGATCATATGTTATTTAAAACCTTTGAACAAGCGTCCGCTCATTAAATTTAAAATCAACAATACAATAAATGAAAATAATACCATCGCGCCTGACAACAAATGAGCTGCGTTATATTCAAGGGCTTCAACATGATTGTAAATGGCAATGGACATCACCTGTGTTTCTCCTGGTATATTGCCTCCTAACATCAAGACAACTCCAAATTCGCCAACGGTATGGGTAAACGTTAAAATGACGGCGCTGAAAAATCCGGGTTTTGCAAGCGGTAACGCTACAGTGAAAAATCTGTCCCAATAACCTGCGCGTAACGTTTTTGCGGCTTCAAGAGGTTGTTTGCCTGTCGCTTCAAATGCATTTTGTATGGGCATTACCGCAAAGGGAAGAGAAAAAATTACGGAGCCAATGACCAATCCTGAAAATGTAAACGGCAATGAATTCATTTGCAGTATATGAGTAAACTTGCCGATCAATCCGTGCGGGCCCATCAGTGTCAGTAAATAAAAGCCAAGAACAGTTGGAGGTAATATTAACGGCATCATCATCAGCGCCGCAATTATTCCTTTGTACCAACGACGGGTATTTGCCAGCCACCATGCCAATGGCGTGGCTGCCAACAGTAACAACAGGGTTGTCGTTGACGCCAGTTTTAAGGTCAACCAGATTGCCTGAAGATCGGATGGTTCAAATTTTATCATATTTATTATGGCGCCTCGTAACCAAAACTTTGTATGATATCTTTTGATTTCTGACTTTTTAAAAAAATTAAAAAAGCTTTTGCTGCATTGTTATTTTGTGCGCAGCTCAGTAATACAGCGCTTTGTTTGATTGGTTTATAAAGGTTTGCCGGAACAAGCCAGAATGATCCTCCTGAAATATGGCCGTTTTTCGTTATTTGAGACAGAGCAATAAAAGCAAAATCAACATTTTCAGTCGCGGCAAATTGATAGGTTTGTGTGATGCTTTCTCCCATGACTATTTTATTTTGTAAAGTATTCAAAAGGCTCATATTTTCGAGGACTTCATACGCTGCCATTCCATACGGCGCAAGTTTTGGATTTGCAATGGCAAGTTTTTTAAATTGCCCGTTTTCAAGTTTAGAAACCACAGACTCATGTGGACCTGCATAATTTTGTTTTGGACTCCAAAGCACAAGCTTGCCAAGCGCATAAATAAATATAGAATGAACTTCTGCCAGATTTTCTTTTACAAGTTTAATCGGAACGCTTTCATCGGCAGACAAAAAAATATCAAACGAAGCCCCTTCTTGAATTTGAGAATAAAGTTTGCCGCTGGAACCAAAGCTGACTTTTACAGTATTACCGGTTTCTTTTTCAAACACATCAATAATTTGTTTCATTGGCGCCGAAAAGTTTGCCGCCACAGCCGCCTTTACTTCGTCAGCCTGAGCCGGCCTGACATTAAAAAGTAAAACAAGTATCAACAGGGTATGTATTAATTTTATTTTGATGTATCTCATTGTAATTACATACTTCAATATTTAAAAGTGCAACGTTTATGCCATGGTATAAATTGAGTATATTTTAACCATTTTTATATTCCTGTCGTTATGCAAATCTTTTTATATGAACTGATTACAATTTATGTAACTTGTAAATACCAGGCGATTACAGAGGCACAGAGACACAGAGACACAGAGACAAAAATGAAAAAGTGTAATAAAGTTATTATGTTACCATGTTCTGGTTCCTGGAGCAGTAAAATTGCCGTTAGAAGGCATCACCATGTTTTTGACGATCGACTGGCTGCAGGATCGTTTTCGTACGACGATCAATGTCTGGGGCGACGCCATCGGAGCCGGCGTCATCGATAAATTGTTTTTAATGAAAAAACATAGCAACAAGATTTTATTAAAAATACATTCTGTCATTTAGGCCGAGCGGGGCGTCTTATGGTTTGTATTATGCGTTCACTTTGCCAGTGACTCGCATGAAATACCGGCTCCAGCGGCCGCCGCGAATTTAATCTGCAATCATTGCTTCTGGCATCCTTTTTGCAGTTTGTTCAAAGCAGAATCTGGATAAATTCGGCTTATTATAAATTGAGGTTTATTTACGAAATGGTCGATAATGTAATAAAGGTTCCTGTATGTTATTTAAAAAAAAATATGTAACGAATGAAAAAAAAGCTTCCACGGCAACAATTAATGACAGGGAATATTTTCTGGATGAAGGGCAGATCATCGTAAGTCATACCGATTTAAAAGGAATCATTACTTATGTAAATCATGATTTTGAAATCATTTCCGGCTTTCATAAAGAAGACTTACTCGGACGACCTCACAGTATTATAAGACATCCCGATATGCCTCGTTCGGCGTTTTATGATTTATGGGCTACGATTAAAGAAGGTAAACCCTGGCAGGGCTTTGTTAAAAATCGAACTGCAGACGGCGGATTTTATTGGGTTGATGCAAGGGTATCTCCCTTATATGAAGAGGGCAAGCACATGGGGTATTTATCTGTTCGGTTTAAACCAGATAAAAATGTCATTCGGGAAGTCAGCAAACTTTATACCG
>JAOUFY010000137.1 GCA_029857955.1 Spirochaetia bacterium | reverse complement strand
CAGCTCGCTTGCTGTGTGAATTTTTTCAAATAATACATCCAGTTCTTCCGGAAGACTTTTTACATTTGCATACTTAAAATTCTTATTGTTTTCTTTTGATAAAAACAATAAATTTGTATATGTTGTTGCGTTCTCAAATATTTGTTGATCGCCAAAATCGATGAGATGATAAATGTTCTTGGCTATTTGACCGCGAATATTTTCTCCATAGTCTGCCATAAAAAACTTGTTTGGTAAAATCATTCCGAGTAAACCATGAGTATTTAATAGACTAAAAGCTTTTTCAATAAACAGAATATAAATGTCAAAATTTCCCTTTGAGCCAGACTTATAAATTTTCTTGTATAATTCTACTTCGTCCTTTGCCCATTTCTGCATTTCCTGAATTCGTATATATGGCGGGTTTCCGACAATGCAGTCAAAACCGGTTCTTTCTTTAAATACCTTACCAAAACCATCTGTTTCACTTTTCCAGTCGAACTTTTTAATTTCAGAAGTTCCAAACATATTGTTCGAAAAAAGGTCTTCCCGGTCGATGAGAGAATTGCCGCATTTGATATTACCAGTCATGTCGGGCAAAACTTTTCCTTTCAAGAAAAGCCAGCCTTGGTCATCCTCAATGCCATGTTCAAGAAGTTTAAGGTACAAGCTTAATATGGCAACTTCGGTGGCTTCGCGGTCAATATCCACGCCATAAATATTGTTCACAAGTATTTCGCCTTTGATTTTGATAGTGAGTTTGATATCTCCATCAACATTTTCGTAAAAATCATCTTTGTATTTTTTTACCAATTTGTTTGCTTCGTAAAATTTACGGTGATATTCCATGAGATAATGATACGCGCCCAGAAGAAAACTACCCGAACCGCAAGCGGGGTCTAATATGTTGATCTTGCCAATTTCTTCTGGCTTCAAACCTTCAATTTTTTTACCAACGGTTTCTTTTACAATGTAATCGACAATAAACTGAGGAGTATAATAAACGCCGCCGGCATGTCTAACTTCTTCTTTCTCTTCCACTTTTGCCCGGTGGCTATCTGTCAGACGAATTTTTGAACCGAGAAATTGTTCATATATGCGACCGAGTATTTCCGGCTCAATAACGTCAAATTGAAAGGGAGAACGAGGGTAGGTCATACTCTGAATCGTATCTTTCAGGACTTTATCATCAAGATTGAGTTTTTCGCTAAAATGGGGTTTGAATAGTAGACCGTTGTAATTTAGGTTTAATTCCGAAAAAATCGGCAAAAGGGACGAATATAAATTCTCATTTTTACTGGTGATATTAAAAAGCGTATTCTCTCCAATGATTTCCCGATCTTCCAGATTTCGTATAAAAACCAGGCGGTCTAAAATTCTTTGAACGGCTTCGTTAATCTCATCGACGGTGAGAGCTTCATTTCTAATCGCAACATTTTTGGCCAAATTTTCTCGCCAGATAATAATTTCGCTCAAAAAATCTGAATCGAGAGTCTTTGTGTTTTTTGAAATTTTTCCTCGCAACCGTTCAATGCTACCATCCATTACGGCTTCTTTGGAAAAATGTTCATAAATAATATCCCAATTATTCAGATAGTCTTTTTTGTTTTCTGGATCATGATATTTAAAATCAAATTCCTTTAATAAACCTTGTGTAGGATTATCATAAACCGGTTTAAGAAGAGAGTTAAAAACCCGGAATTCATGGAAGTCTGTGATGATAACAATAGGGGCTTTACCGTTCGTGGAATAAGCATAACGCTTTGCCTGAAACATGGTGTCTTTATCTGGATTGTCAATGATGCGTACCCAGGGCGCTTTTGCCTCAACAAAAAATTTCAGTTTACTATTTACCCTGAACGCATAATCGGGTTTTTTCGTTGTTGAGTTGTCTCTCTGTGAATATTCACGATGAACATCCCAAAGGTTACGGTTTAGATGGGTTTGGTCAAGTTGCCAACCAAGAGCTTGAAAAAATGGATCAATGAAGCGGTTGCGCGCTTCCGTTTCTTGAAAAGTTTTGCTTAAATAGGTCTTTTCATTTTTTAAAAAATCTTCGACCTTTTGTTCAATAATATCTTTACCTTGA
>JAOUFY010000136.1 GCA_029857955.1 Spirochaetia bacterium | reverse complement strand
TTCGCTTATTCCAGACTCGATATAATTTGTTACCGCCTTATATCCCGGAACTGCTTAAGCCAGCATGAGCACTGGCTTTGTGGGTCTTTCACCCGCCGGGAAGACAAACGCTTCTTGGCGTACCATGTGGCTGCATATTGCGAGCAATTTCATCAAATAACAGCGGGCAAAAGCTCGGCGCGACTGCGCGCGCCTCGGGGTTCGCAATTTGAGTATTCAGTTCAAAGGATTTTCAGAGAAGACATTTAATTTCTCATCGAATTTACAATATTACGAAAATTGATATTAGATTTTTTTCAGACGGAAATCTGGTTGTTGTTCAGACCGCCAAAGACGATTTAATTAAACTAGTGCCATTTTAATCAATCAAAATTATGCTATGGGCGGAGGTTTGTGTATATAGAAATTATTTCATGATAATCGCGTAGCAAGATATTTTATTGCTGCAGATTTATACCAGGATTTTCTTCGTGTTTTTAAACCTGATGTCCGAACTTTGGTCGGAACATCAGAGATAATTATTGACATTGAGATTCGATTTCTTGAATATTATATATAAATATAATTTCGCGAACAGATGAAAAACTTTCATGATATTAATTTACCAGTTGAATTTTAACAGAGAAACTAATGAAACTTTCTAAAATAGAAGCTGACTTATTTTTTGAATTAATGTGGGGACTTCAATTCTTTGTTAATCAAAAAATTAATGTCCTGCCATCCATAAAAACTCTATCCGAATACAAATCAAAGTCGATGGAAGAAAAGGTTAAAGTTCGTGATGCATTATATCACCACAAAGAGTTGATCGATACATTTATACAAGAAAATCCTGAGCATTTATCAATCGATAAGCTATCGATTTTACATAAATGGAAAGGTTACATTAAAGGTGATTTCTATATTGAACGGTACCTAAAAAAACATGCTATTCTGATAGGAAAAGATGAAAAGGTTTACGGTGTGTTTGGCCTTTACGAAGGTTTAGATGAAATGATACATACCTCTCATTTACCTTTCCTTGTTCAAACTGTATTATTACCATTTGCTGGAAAAATTGTGTATGATGGAATAATTAAATCCTATAATATTGATTTCGGGAGTGGTATTCGTCGTGATATTAAAGAAATTTATCTGAGAGCAAAGCAAAATAATCGTGTCATAGAGAGTCTGGAATTTCACTCATTACAAAAGCATACAAATTCACAATTCCTCATAAATTTCGAATCTGAGATAAATGAAGTATATAAAAAAGTTATAGATTTAAAAAAAAGTTCTAAGGATCACGTAATTTATGATACCGCTTTGGATTTAATAAGATCAAGTATAGAATATGCTCAAGTCACTATTATCAATTCAAAGGATTTGAGTAGTTTATATAAAAAATTAAAGAAAGTAGAAAGAGATTTGAAAAAGGCAATTACAGTGCTGGATCGTGAAGAATTGTAATATAAGAAAAGTTGATACGGAACTCCGCATGGAACCTTGACCATCAGAAAATATATATGGTATAAAGGTAAAATAATTAATTGTATATTATATCTAAATCGATGGTAAGATATCGAGTAGGAGTGGGAAATTAAACATTTGTGTCATACGTTTAACTTTTGAATGATTTACCATTCTTCACCAAAACAACTTTCAAAATATTATACAGCAGTTATTAATGATGAAGATTTTATTTTAGACAATCCTAAATTATTAATAATTTTCTTAACACCTAGTTCAGAAACAAGCGCTTTAAAAGATGAATACGTGAATCTTGAAAAAGTAATCAATAAAAATCATTCAAACGCTTGGTTATATTGGTCAACCACTGATGAATCCAATTCGGTGTTAGGCCTGATAAGGAATATTTTAATTCAGGAATCCGTGTCAGACATTAATCCAATCAATGATTACATGAAACGTTGGCTGGTATCTGACGTTTTGACATGGCCTGAGCTGATACCCGCTGTTGAGGGTGTAGAAAAAGTATTTACAATACATATATATTTATTAAAATCGATCATGGCAAAATACAAGCATACAAACCGCAATCAGATGCAACTAAAGATGATAGATTTTAGTAACCAACTT
>JAOUFY010000135.1 GCA_029857955.1 Spirochaetia bacterium | reverse complement strand
ATTCTGTAACGAGGCTTGTTCTGGGTTCATTCTCATTACGGCTCGCATCTCCGCTCATTTTGTACTCTGCATAAGTCGTTACCTTCCTATACAACAAAACTACTTTACTCCCGAACAGGTAAGGGAGCATGAAGGTCTTTCACCTTCTGGGTCCTTCGCACGCTTCTTGGCGTACCATGCGGGTAGGGATTAATCCCATTATAGGAAATTACGTATTTAAAAGATTTGTAGAAAAGTACTTGTCAATGTATCACTATAATGGTACATTGAAATTGGCTAACTTATGGAATATATTGCATACGTAGGTGAAAAGTTTGTAATCGAATGGTATTATGAAGATAATTCTGAATGTGAAGTATTGGAATATTTTGAAACTTTAAATGAAACAGCACAAAATAAGTTATTCTATTTGCTCAAAAGAATTGGTGATTTTGGGATAATATCTGATAAAACTAAATTTCGTAATGAAGGCGATTTGGTATTTGCATTTAAACCCCAACCGCACCGTTTCTTATGCTTTTTTACTTCAGGAAAAAAAATTATCATAACAAATGGATTTTATAAAAAGACTGACAAGCTACCAAAAGAGCAAAAAGAAAAAGCAATTAAATTTATGAAAAATTACTTAAAACGAGTTAAAGAAGGAACGTATTATGAAAACTAAAAATCAAGAAAGCACATTTTCAAGAGTAATGAAAGACAAAAATAGAAAACATAAATTCGATGAAGGTTATAGCAAATTTTTACTTTCAGAGTTTTTAATTGAAGCTATGGAGAAAAACCATATAAGCGTACGAAAACTTGCAGAAGAAGCGCATGTTTCTCCTACTGTAATTCAAAATATCCGGTCAGGAAAAACAACAAATGTTACATTGAATAAATTAAGTAGTCTGACTTCTGCTTTAGGATATCAAATAGATTTTAAAAAGATTTCATAATCGTATTTGGGTTAAATATTTACACAAATAATTAGAAATTATATTAACACCTTCCGGCATCCATGCCTTCAGGTGTGGTATGGGGCGAAATTAAGAAATATTAATACGAAGAGGCTCTCAATCCATCACATAACAGCGGGTACACGCTTCGACGCCTAACGGCGTCTCGGGTTTCGCAATTCTACTTTTTATCAAATGGATTTGCTGTAAAGACAATTTATCTTCTAATATAATGTCGTCATTGCTCAACCACATTTTCATATACTCTTCGTTTAACCGCAAGGACTCGCACCAAACTGGAGTTTGGTTTGTGCTCGCCTTGCTGACTCAGAGTATTTGAAAACGTCAAGTGTACACGCAAACGTTAGCTGAAATAATTGACTCTTGATTTCCCAAAGTTTTTTATTCTCTCAGGTAAAATCAATGAATTTTCATTATTTGGTATATTTTTTATTTGCCATAAATCATGTTATAACATATATTATGTTTGTTATTTAGAGTAAATGGAGAAAATATTATGGGCCAATTATCAGTATATATTGACGATGAAACTTTAAAAAAAGTTGAGGAAGCCGCAAAAAGTCAGCACATGTCAGTTTCCAAGTGGATAACCAGTCGCATAAAAAACTCGTTTAAAACTAGCTGGGATGATAACTTTTTCTCATTGTATGGATCAATAAAAGATGATTCTTTTAAACGCCCCGATCAAATCAGTTATGAACATGATTCAAAAAGAGAAACTTTGTGAACATTTTTCTTGATTCAAATATTTGCATTTATTATTTAACCGGCAAATATTCAGTCATTACAGATAATATAAAAAATACTGATCCGATTCACATTAAAATTCCTTCAATGGTTAAAGCTCAGTTAATTCTCGGGGCGTTAAAAAGTAAAAGGCGTAATGAAAATCTTAAATTTATAAATACATTTCTTTCTTATTTTGAAATAGTACCATTCGGCGACAATGAATCTGAAATTTATGCGGAAATTAGAGCAAACCTTGAAAAGGAAGGTAAAATAATTGGCCCAAATTGGTTTACCCCCGTTTTTTCGGACGGTGTTTAGGCAGCATTTTTTAGTTCATACATAACCGGACTAATATAGCCCAGCGATGAATGCATTCGAATTCTATTATAAAAGAATTCAATATATTGAAATA
>JAOUFY010000082.1 GCA_029857955.1 Spirochaetia bacterium | reverse complement strand
CGTTAATTCTGTCCATTATGTCTTTGGGAAGTTTTGATTCTTCTTTTAAGGGTTTCATGCGACCAATATCAAATTCTTCGACTGTATATAACGCACTATTTTCTTACTAAAAAGTAGCCGCTCCCAATAATTCGTCGCTGATCGCCTTAAAAAAAAACTGACAATCTATCTTAACATTCAATATTGCCTTATGCTAATGACTGATCCGTTAAACGACGCCATCGAAAAAAAGGCAACCAGAGATGCTTATGGAAAAGCTCTTGAAGATATAGGATCAAAACATAAAAATGTTGTTGTATTGGATGCGGATTTATCGGGTTCTACAAAAACTAAAGGGTTTTCTGCAAAATTTCCTGATCGTTTTTTTAACTTTGGAGTTGCTGAACAAAATCTTGTGGCAAATGCCGCAGGATTCTCTCGAACCGGATTAATTCCTTTTGCTTCAACTTTTGCCATGTTTCTGACCGGTCGAGCCTGGGAAGTTGTTCGAAACACAGTTGCCTATCCGTGTGAAAATGTAAAACTTGTGGCCACTCATGCCGGAATTACACTCGGTGAAGACGGTGCAAGTCATCAAGCACTGGAAGATGTTGGAATCATGCGAGTTATACCTAACATGACGGTTATTGTTCCATCCGACTATAATCAGACATATAAAGCCATACATGCTGCAGTTGAACACAGGGGACCAATGTACATTCGTCTTGGTCGTCCAAATATTCCCATGATCTATGATGATAAAGATATTTTTACCATAGGAAAAGCGATTCTTCTTCAAGAGGGAAAAAAAGTGGCTTTTATAGCAAACGGAATTATGGTTTATGAAGCCTGGAGAGCAGCGCGTTTAGTTGAAAAATCAACAGGAATTCGGCCTTTTGTTATTGATATGCATACTGTAAAACCACTTGATACGTCGATGCTTGATGACATCGGCAAGAAGGTTGATGTTATCTATACATTTGAAGAACATAATATAATTGGCGGTCTCGGCTCCGCTGTAAACGAATATGCTGGAGAACATCTTGATTGTCGGATTATCCGCATTGGCATTAACGACCAATTTGGACAATCAGGTACTCCCGATAATTTGATGGTGCATTATGAACTAAAAGCTGAAAACATTGCTCAAAAAGTCATTAAAAATTTAAGCGTGTCAAAGCATGTTAACTAGGTTATGCAAAATGCAATTTTAACCAGAATTAAAAATAATCTAATTAATTTTGCGAATAAATACGGCCCCTACATTGTTAAAAAACGTTTATTTATTATTATAACATCTATTATTTTTGCTTTAATTTTGTTTATCCCTTTTTTTCTATTTAATATATTCACTGCAAAAAATAAAATCGCACAACAAATACAAACATTATCAGCTAAAAATAATATTATATTTTCATCCGATGGAATTGTTAAAGGTAATTATCGAGATATCGTCCTTTATAATGTACGCATAAATGAAAACAATGAAGATTCAAACAAACAGCCGCTATTAACGGTTCCTGAACTCAGGATTATACCTGATATATTTCAATCTATTAAAAACAAAACTCTTGTTATTAAAAAAATTGTTCTTAAAGATGCAAGGTGGAGGGTTTCAGGTAAAAACGACGCATCAAACAAGGAATTACAAGATCGAATTTTAAATGTACTTCGAGCCTATAGCAATTTTGATGTCATCTTATTAAACAATATGATCTCGGTTATGTTTGAAAAAGAAAACTACGAACGCCAGATTTGGAATGTTTTAATTTATAAAGGTTATATTCACTCAGTCAAAGGCAAAGTTGAGGTATCTTTATATTATAATGATTTACCCTGGGGAAAGGGTCACGTAATTTTTTCACCTGATTTATGTAAATCATGCAATTTATTTAACGGTAAGTATAACATTGACTTAAATCAACTCCCTATAAACCGCATCTCATGGTACTTTGAAACATTGAAATTTAAAAATGGTTTTATCGATATCAAGTCAGATGTTTTATATTTAAATAATGGTAAAGAAGATGAAATTGATATCAAATCAGATATTCAAATAAATGATATACTGGTATTTGATATGTCAAATGAGACTGTTCTCGAAAATAGTCATTTTGACCTGGATATTAAATATCAAAATAAAGACGAACAAATACAATCTGAATTTACAGGTAAATGGAAAAAAACTCCTTTTACGGGTTTTTATAGAAAAAAACAAAAAAGTGTTTATCCGGAAATTTTTACTTTTACTGTCGATAATAAAAAGGAAAAAACAATACCGTTATTATTTGGTTATAAACTTGAAGGTCTTAAACTATTTAATCTAGATCTTCATGAAGATAAAGAGAACAAAGTATATCGAGTTCTAAGCGGAAGCCTAATAACCAGCAATGATGGAAATATTCTTGATTTAGATAACAAAACATTACTTAAAATTCCAAATACAACGCTTAATCTTGATAATAATAAATTCGATGCTATTTTAAATATAATAAAAAGCCAAAGTGACCTTGAATTTTCGATTTCAGGAACAATTTTACCTGTAAATAAAATCATTGATACTCAAATTGAATTTGATGATTATCAAAAAAACAAGTCTATATCTTATAACGGTGTAATTTTTGAAATCAATGAAACAGGCAAAATTAAATCTAACAATCTATACTGGAAAGATTTAAAGTCGTATTATGAAAAAGTATCTGAGATATGGATCAATAAAATTGCCAGCGATCAGTATAAGGGGTGGCGGCCATCTATTTTTCGCGAACGTGACTGGTTTCAAAAATATCTTATACGAACCAGTTTCGACAATACGGTTTCAATAGATAACTGGTTTTATATTGAAAACAATGAACATTCAATTCCAGTTATGGGGAGTTTGATTTTCAAAAATTCTATACTTGATTTACAATTAAAAAGTGATCTACAAAATTTTAATTTTATCATTGATGTTAACAGCAATACACCAATAATAAGAAGCGATTATAAATTATTTTTTACAAAACTGGATGATTATTCATGCAATTGGTATCCTTCTAATTTAATTTCGAGGTTCAATGGATCAACCATAGAAGGTAAGTTTAATACCTCCGGCGAACGTCCAACCGATATTTTAAATAATTTTAATTCAACTACAAGTATTTTATTGCAAAATGCAATTTTAATAATTGATGATAAAAAAACTTCAGATGAATTAAAAACAGTTAATCTTGACATTAGAAAATATGGAGACAAAATTCAGATGAACTTAAATGGAGAAAATGATACAATAAGTATCAGTGGTTATGGTTCATTTGAACCCGATAAAAACCTATGGAATATCAAAACTTCCGTTTTACAAAAAAATAATTTTAAATAATTTATTGTTATGCCAATTTAAATTCTCTTATGTCTGCAATGTCAAATAATGCCATTAATGTGCGCTCTAATCCTAATGCCATTCCTGAAACCCCGCGCATTTTTTCAGATAAATGAATTAAATTTAAATCAATTGGGTGAATGTTTTTTCCGGCAAAAACTCGAATCTCATTATTAGTTTCCCAGATCTTGACAAGTTCGTCGGCATTATCAATTTCTTGATAACCGCTACATAGTTCAAGGTTTTTATAATAAGCTTCCACGCGCATAGCCCATCCATCTGTAGAAAGTTTTGCCATACCCCGCAGAAAATATGGATATTCTTTTATAAAAAATATTCCCGGGTAAGTTTTTCCAAATTCAGTTATTAGGTAATCATAAATTACAGTAAATATTTCTGTTAAACTATAAATTTTAGCTGGTTGAGATTTTGGTTCAGGTTGGGATTTTATAAAGTTTTTAGATATAGCTAAAGAGTAATATTCATCATATCCCCAGCTTGCGTCAGGTTTTACTTTTAAAAGGTTTTGAAATAAATCAGCAATTGAAATTACCTTATAATTTCTAAAATCATTAATAATATTTTGATTCGTATCATTTACAAGTGCAGTCATAATGTTAAGAACATCATCAATAAGTTCCACGTAGTTACAATCATTTCGATACCATTCAACCATGGTGAATTCGCGCAAGTGATATTTACCGGTTAAATCATTTCTAAATGCATGAGAAATTTCATATATTCCTTTGAAAGGTTTAACCTGCATGGCAAATATTTTTTTAAGTGAAATCTCAGGCGAGGTTGGTAAAAAGTAACCGTCTTCAAGTTCAATTGAATCTATAAAAGGTTCAATCGCCCCGCTTTTAACCATTACAGGACTCATTACTTCTTCAATACACATGTTATTAAAAAAGTTTCTTATTCTTTTCAGGCTGGTGTTTCTGAGTTGAATTGGGTTCAGAAATTTTCTCTTATGATTTTGGTAATATATGGGCCCACTAGGATTTGAACCTAGGACCCACGGATTATGAGTCCGTTGCTCTAACCAACTGAGCTATGGGCCCAATGTCTAACATAGTCATTGGAGATGCTTAAAACATGCAGTCAACATTTTAATATCTTCATGCATACTTTTTCGTCAAATTCATGATGAAACATCAGGCGTAAGTTTTCTTTTTAAAATTATAAAACTCTTTTGAATGACGGGCTAAAATAGAATCAAAAACTGGAATATGGCTATTCATAAGTTAACAGATTTAATTATCGCACAAATTGCCGCCGGTGAAGTCATTGAAAGTCCCGTGGCTGTAGTAAAGGAACTTATCGAAAACTCAATAGATGCCGGATCCAAAAAAATTGAGATATACTTGCGCGACATGGGCATGACATCCTTACAGGTTCGCGATGATGGAAAGGGCATTGGCCATGACGATTTACCGCTTGCTCTTGAAAGTTTTGCTACAAGCAAAATTAATTCTTCCGATGATTTGTTTGAAATTAACAGCATGGGTTTTCGCGGCGAAGCCCTCAGTTCAATTCGTTCGGTTTCAAAGGTCACTATCGAAAGTAAACTGGAAGGTTCTGATCGTGCCTGGAAAATATACGGAGAGGGCGACTTTATATCAAAGCCAGAATCGTGCGCATTACCCTCAGGAACCAGAATTTTAGTTGAAAATCTTTTTTTTAATGTTCCCATACGAAAAAAGTTTTTACATAGCGATGTAAAAATCAAGCAAAGTATAATAGAACTGTTAATTTCATATGCGATTTCATATCCCGAGACAGGGTTTGTATGTACTATTGATGACGACCAGGTTCTAAATTCACCACCATCAGAGAGTCTTTACGAAAGGCTCGAACAAATTTATTCCAACAGCTTTATGAAGTCTATGACGCCATTTTATTTTAAAGATCATGAGAATGATACTAATATAAAAATTGAGGGGTATTTATCAGGTTCAGGTTTTTATCATTCGCGATCTATTTTTATTAAATTCTTTGTGAACCGACGTCCTGTAATATATTTGCCATTGATAAAATTGTTAAAAAAAGCATATGGCGAACTGCTCCCGCCAGGAAAGTTCCCTGCTGCGTTTATATTTGTAGAAATAGATCCTTCTGTAATTGATGTTAACGTGCACCCACAAAAAAAAGAAATTCGATTTAAAGACGATGCTCATATTTCGGATGCAGTTTATAAATCTATCTTGCGAGGAATTGAAAATAAGGGTTCTGTAAATATTTCACATAAATTGCGTTTTGGTATAAAAAATATAACAAATCGTGATTCAAACCTGGAAAAATCATACAATCAATCTCTAGAATTTGATACGCCTATTTATGTCAGCGAGATTAATAAGCCCGTCATTGAAGTTCCGCTACAATTAAAAAGCGAAGGTTTAAAATATAAATCCAAAATTAATCAACCAGAAATGATTCACTCGCGTTTATTTGATACATTTATTCTTGCAAGTTCACGGGAAGGCGTTTTTTTAATTGATCAACATACGGCGCACGAGCGAATACAGTATGAAATGTATTTAAAGAAAATACGGCAAAATGAGGCTAGTAAACAAACCTTACTTTCATCTGTCGTTGTAGAACTTTCTCCCTCAGAAAAAATACTGCTTAATGGTAATTTTAAAGTTATTAATGATTTTGGATTTGATATAGAAGACTTTGGACCAGCTGGAATAAAAATTACATCTGTGCCATCATACCTTGCAAGAGGACAAGAAAGTGAAGGTATTCGTGTTCTATTAAATATTCTATCCGGAGACGCCGGAATTAATCAGGAAATTATGTTTGACCATATGGCAAAGTCTTTGTCGTGTCGAAGCGCGATTAAAAAAGGCGAGCAGGCATCATTGGAAGATTACTCCGAAATTATTGGAAAATTATATGAATGTGAACACCCATTTAGGTGCCCGCACGGTCGACCAACGGTAATTCATTTATCTAAAAATGATATTTTAGGATTTTTTAACAGACCAACCGTTTAAACAAAATATATTTTAACTTATTGTCTTGTTCTATTGTTTTTCAACTTCTGGAGATAAATCATCTTGCCCTTCGATTTTATAATAAAATTCTTTAACATCATGATTGATGCCAAAAACTATTTTAAATGTTTCCGGATCATCATGAATATCGATATAAATGGGTTTCATTTGCCAGACATTATTTGCTCTTTTATATTCGGGTACATCATTTTCATTTGATTCTTCAAGATACCAGCGTTCTGCAAAAAAAAGATATCGTCCGGCGTCAAGGTGCAGATTTAGTTTTTTCTTTTGAAAAAATAGACCTGAATTTGTTTTTGCCACCAGCTCTTTATCAAGAAATATCTTGTAATAAATAGTTCTATCATCTTCAGGATTTGCGCTTCCCGTATCCTGGGATTCAAAAAAAACATTTTCATGCTTTTTAATTATTTTTGAGGGGTGATCTGTTTTAACAATTGAATCACATCCGGCAATGATCAACAAAATTGAAAAAAGGAACAGTTTTAATAAAATATTTTTCATTGTTGTTAAACCGTATTTATATGATCACTGTTCATTTTCAAATATTCTTAATTGATATGGATTTTTATAAAGAGGCTTATCTGCATTATTGCATTGAACTAATATATAACTATCAGGATCGAGAATGGCCTGAAAAGAAATATTTTCTCCAGGTTTACCGGCATTTTTTCCTTCTGTTTTAATTCCTTTAACATCTAGAATTGAAATAGCAATCGTGCAATTTTCAGGGCTTTCAAGTTCGATATTATATTTACCCTGAACAGGAATTTTAATTTTATAGTAGTCTAAATCTTTGCCGGGATTAATATAACCGGTAATTCCCTTAGAGGGCTCGAGATTGCTAGCAGACTTTATTGAATTATTTAACTCCCTTTCCTGACTTTCTGATGGTACAGATATTAACGTATTAAGTGTATATGCCCCTGTTTTACCAATCGTTTTTTTATATACTTTTAAATAAATGGTATCGAGAGGTTTTATTATGAGACTTGCAATTCCTTCACTCATTTCATCAAGACCATCATCATATACAATTGGCGACATATTAATTCCATTATAAAGTTCTATACCAATATCGTAATTAGACCCCGGAACTACCTCGGCAAAAAAACTTACAGTATCAAATGTTTCATTGTAAAATCTGTAATAATCAACATCCTGATCGTTGGCAAAATCTCCAAAAATTTTAGATACTTTTATCGGTGTAGCGGTTCGGATGGTGTTGTTTGGTTCTAACTCATATTTTTCTTCATATGGATTAACCTCTACTTTTAACTCATAGTATTCTGAGCTTGAAGTTTTATAGTCTTTTGAATTTACGCTGAAATAAAGATCAGTTGGCCCCTGTACGCCGTAGGAGTAAATATTTTCATCTTCTCCGGTAGCCCCATTGTCAACTGTGAGCAGTTTTTCACCATCTTTAGAGAATAATCTAAGTACGCCATCAATTCCTGTTACTTTAGACAGATTTGCAGATAAACGATACTTTTGTTTTTCAGGAATATTAATACTGAAAAAATCTTTTTCTATATCATTACCATTTAGGGCATTATTATAATAACCTCGAATTAAACCATTTTCAATTTTATTTGCCTGTTCTATCGTTTCATTTGATTCTTTTTCCATTGGCAAAGGCGCTGAAGTCAGTTCATAACTAAATTCATATTTAAGTTTTGAATATTTTTCTTCATTTAATGATTGTAAAGGACGAATAGCGATAACAACTCCCGGGCTTGAAATTAAATAAGGACCAAAATTTTCATTTAATGAACTTTTATTGTCATTTACGGTTTTAAATGGCGCAAGTTCGCCTTTGTTAAAAAATAGAATTTCAGAATCGACGCCTTTTACGGCGCTGAGTTGACCTTTAATCATGGCAGAATCATCAACTGTTAAATAAATATAATCTATGTCAATTCCGCTTGGAGAGTAAAATGTTCCTGTTAAAATTTGTTTGGGTTCAAGCTTTAATGCCAGTTTTCGGGTATTGTTTTCCGGTTCTTTTTCACTTATTGAGTGAGAACAAAATAAACCTGTTAATAAAACTGGAATTAAAATATATATTTTAATGCGTTGATATAAAAATTCCATTTTACCAATTTATATTATTTTCAGGCATAGTCAACAGTATATTTTTGATGTTCCGGTAATGGGTGTGAGTATATATTGTAGGGCAAGCAGGATTTTAAGCAGAAAACTTCCGTAAAAATATTTTTTTATTTATATACACAGTTGATTTAATAGTTTGCTCCATCACATATAGGATTGGGGGAGAA
>JAOUFY010000027.1 GCA_029857955.1 Spirochaetia bacterium | reverse complement strand
CATGCGTATACAAGTATATGAGGATTGGTCCCAGTATATTTTCTATGTATATGATCCTCCAAAAGCCCGCGAGTATTACCAACACACCTGACAAAATGCCCTGCCTGAGTTACGCCCTGATAATTGACCTCTTGCCATTTAACCCGATAAAACCAAAAATACCGACGATTATTGAATTCAAAGGCGCCGGCTAACTTATTTTTCCGGGAAATTAGTAAAAAAGTGGACTCCTGGTCCCACGAAATTGAATTTTATCCAACTGTAAAAATATTCACCGAGAACCGCTGTTAAATATCAGCAATTGCTCCGGGGAGAAAGTGTATACCGCAGGGTGTAAAGTAAATCAGATGGCGTTTCAATCCACTCCCCGAATTGCTCCGGGGAGAAAGTAGCGGTCACATGTAAAACTGGGCAAAATGATTATGTTTCAATCCACTCCCCGAATTGCTCCGGGGAGAAAGGTTTATCTTATTCTCTGAAATTACAACCTGAAATGTTTCAATCCACTCCCCGAATTGCTCCGGGGAGAAAGAATTTCAGATTTATGTTGATGAACAGTTTAATAGGGTTTCAATCCACTCCCCGAATTGCTCCGGGGAGAAAGTAAAATAAACCTTATTTGCAATGGCTGACGAATGTTTCAATCCACTCCCCGAATTGCTCCGGGGAGAAAGGCTTTGTGAGTCCTCAAATCGGCCCAACATATTCGCGTTTCAATCCACTCCCCGAATTGCTCCGGGGAGAAAGGTCTTCCCATGATAATTTTTTAACTTCATTTGCGGTGTTTCAATCCACTCCCCGAATTGCTCCGGGGAGAAAGATGGATCGGCAAATTTATTTCACTCAAGTTTTCTCGTTTCAATCCACTCCCCGAATTGCTCCGGGGAGAAAGGCGACCGTGGGCAACGCTTTGGGGCAAGTTTTGAGTTTCAATCCACTCCCCGAATTGCTCCGGGGAGAAAGCAAGTCTTTTTTTCGGTAAGGAGTCAAACGACACGTTTCAATCCACTCCCCGAATTGCTCCGGGGAGAAAGCGTTTTTCAGAGTTATAATTTTTTTTATATTTTTGTTTCAATCCACTCCCCGAATTGCTCCGGGGAGAAAGTTTCACTGACAAAATTAGTCTTTTGTCAGTGAGGTTTCAATCCACTCCCCGAATTGCTCCGGGGAGAAAGGTTTTATCGTTATCGGTACCAAATTCCGAATTTTTGGTTTCAATCCACTCCCCGAATTGCTCCGGGGAGAAAGTGTCAACTATTTATTGAAAAAAAGAGCGAAATCTTGTTTCAATCCACTCCCCGAATTGCTCCGGGGAGAAAGTTAACATGAAGGTCTTGCGGATATGTTCCTCTCGGGTTTCAATCCACTCCCCGAATTGCTCCGGGGAGAAAGGGAATATTTAGTACAATTAAACGGGAAGGAATAGTTTCAATCCACTCCCCGAATTGCTCCGGGGAGAAAGAATAATAACCAATAAGGGCCAGGCTCCCGGAGAGTTTCAATCCACTCCCCGAATTGCTCCGGGGAGAAAGACAATTCCCCCGAGCTTAAATCTCCAATAGATACGTTTCAATCCACTCCCCGAATTGCTCCGGGGAGAAAGACATGGGTAATATTTTCTTGTCCTGCCAAGTTAAAGTTTCAATCCACTCCCCGAATTGCTCCGGGGAGAAAGACAGGTTGACTAATGCATATGATTCAATTTTAGCGTTTCAATCCACTCCCCGAATTGCTCCGGGGAGAAAGATGCGCTGTTGTGCGATGGAACGGACTACAAGAATGTTTCAATCCACTCCCCGAATTGCTCCGGGGAGAAAGTTACACCGAGCAAGTATTAGATCAAGCTTGTCATGTTTCAATCCACTCCCCGAATTGCTCCGGGGAGAAAGGGCATGGAGCCAGCGAAACTGACAACATATAAACGTAGTTTCAATCCACTCCCCGAATTGCTCCGGGGAGAAAGTTAATACCAAAGATAATTGACTATGAAGTAAAGATGTTTCAATCCACTCCCCGAATTGCTCCGGGGAGAAAGGTGAGCTGTCGGGTCTAGGTTGCGATAATTGTAAGTTTCAATCCACTCCCCGAATTGCTCCGGGGAGAAAGGACTCGGGCGTTAACTTAGAAACAAAATACCCATCTGTTTCAATCCACTCCCCGAATTGCTCCGGGGAGAAAGAAAAAGACTCCAATTTACCGTCCAAAATAGATGTTGTTTCAATCCACTCCCCGAATTGCTCCGGGGAGAAAGCCTATGTCAATTAAGTTTGGGTAACCTGTTGTAACTTATCACAATTTTTTTAAGAATAAGCACAATGCGAAATTCTTGTTTTTATTTCAAAGAACAGGGTCGTATCATGCATTTGTTTACCCAATTTGTTTTTCTTCTTTAAAAGACAAAGGACAAATATTTTGCGAAAGTAACATTTATTTCTGGGAGCTACCGGTTCGCACATTTGGATTATAATATCATTGGCTTTTCGAAGTCAACGATATTATCGATTCCGAAGACCTTTGTTTTTCGTTGCGTCCTTTGCGCCTTGCGGCATCCAAGATTGAAACATTAATACAAACTCAGATTGAGGTCTTATATTAATCTTAAGTGCTCAACGCCTTGCGGCATCCAAGATTGAAACATTCGCTTATTTACCAAAAAAAGAAATGGTTCTTAACAAGTGCTCAACGCCTTGCGGCATCCAAGATTGAAACATTTTAAAAACCATATTAAGACTTATTAACTAGCAACCGTGCTCAACGCCTTGCGGCATCCAAGATTGAAACATATACGAGCAATACCTCGACATGAAAAGTCATCGTAGTGCTCAACGCCTTGCGGCATCCAAGATTGAAACATCATTAATATTGCCAGATTCTTTTGAATATATTGAACGTGCTCAACGCCTTGCGGCATCCAAGATTGAAACATCATATAACCAACTACACCGACCAACGCAGGTAAACGTGCTCAACGCCTTGCGGCATCCAAGATTGAAACATCTTTTCGCAAACATTCTGCCAGACCGTCTTCCCGATGTGCTCAACGCCTTGCGGCATCCAAGATTGAAACATTCGTTGTCCATGAGAAATTCATCCGCGAAATTCTAAAAAAGTGCTCAACGCCTTGCGGCATCCAAGATTGAAACATAACAGCGACACATGCCATTAAATTTATTTTATTAAGTGCTCAACGCCTTGCGGCATCCAAGATTGAAACATGTATAAGTTAAAAGGTCAAGGGGATTTGCTATACGTGCTCAACGCCTTGCGGCATCCAAGATTGAAACATCAGTGGCATTATGTAAATTCAAATATCCTGACGAGTGCTCAACGCCTTGCGGCATCCAAGATTGAAACATATACCAGAAGATAAGCATAATCATATTATCGACGCGTGCTCAACGCCTTGCGGCATCCAAGATTGAAACATTTCATATCACCATATGTAATCGAGAATCCACATTTAGAGTGCTCAACGCCTTGCGGCATCCAAGATTGAAACATTTGCTAACCTTTGCGCACAATACGACAAAGACGACCGTGCTCAACGCCTTGCGGCATCCAAGATTGAAACATTCGCACGACAAGAAAAACCAGAACACGAATTATCGTGTGCTCAACGCCTTGCGGCATCCAAGATTGAAACATAAGAGATGATAAATTTTTAATAACATTGCTGTCATGTGCTCAACGCCTTGCGGCATCCAAGATTGAAACATCTGGATGTCCACGCCGAGTGTTAAAAATAAAACCTGTGCTCAACGCCTTGCGGCATCCAAGATTGAAACATGTGCCAGAACCAGAAAACGGGACAAATACAAGATGTGCTCAACGCCTTGCGGCATCCAAGATTGAAACATCCCACTTATACAGTGTCCTGCAAGCAGTCAATTTTCTTTTCCTGCGCAATGCATAAATTTTTAATCAAGCACCTGAATTTAGGTATATTTAGTTCCTCTATAAATCGAATATAACGTTTCTTCATGTCATTATGTCGCTAACAAGCACTGATACTTGATTTGGCATTATATAATTTTGAAATTTTCGGAGTCATGCCCAGTTTGTATAGATGGATTCATTTTTTCAATGTTTCGTGCACAGGAATTACAAAACCGCAAATACATAACCTTGTCTGCATCTGTAATTCTCTTTGTAATCTCCCACTTCATTCTTTCGAGGTCACGATCATTTACGAATACACGAAATACACTCTCTTGCAATCTATAACCAAAACCTTCTAAAAACTTTGCAACTTTTCGCAGTCGGCGCTGGTCCGAAATGTCATAAGAAACGATCCAGAACGTTTTCATCGTAATCTTGCCCTAGCAAACAACCCGGCTTGATCGCTCCATTCTTTTTCCAGAAATCTGACCTCCATTTCGATCATTCGGTAATAGGTTAAAGAATAGCCCATCACCGGATGTTTCCAGGTATCGTTTAATCTTGTTTCATAAATGGCAATAGCCTTTTTTCTGCCACTTTCCGAAAGCCATACCTTTTCGTTAGTCACCTCAAAATCATCTTTAATATCCCAACTCATCCGGTTAACACTGCCAACCAAAGGAATATCGCAAATTGGGGTTCTAAACAATTCCATTAAATCAAGCACCAGTGGACTCGCGCTGCTTCGTGGCGTATGGTAAAATCCAAAATCAGGATCGAGACCTACCGCAATAATCGCCTGAAATACCGATTTGTAAAGCAGGCTGTAGAGAAAACTTTGAATGGCATTGTATCTGTCCTTGGGAGGTCTTTTTGTTCTGCCATTGGGAAACATGTGATTGGGAACTTCCGACAAAAGCAATGTTGGTATGATTTGATGATAGATACGCGCGATGGTTCCTTCATAACCGCGAATCGCATCAACATTATCCGCCTCTGTCATTTTCTTTAGATTCTGACGCATAGCATCAATCGCCTCCATTTGACTGATCGCTCGTTCTTTTTTACGAGTTGCCCTTAAAATATATCTTAACTGGGTTTCACACTTGCCAATGGCTAATTTTTTTGTCAGGTAAAAACGAATTTTACCGTCGGTCAGAGCTTCATATTGCCGTATTTTTCTTTGGGGGGTTCCGGCGTTAGAATTCAGACCGCCAATGTAACTGCCGCCCATGGAAAACCAATGAATGGGAATTTTCTGCCATGAAAGAAAAGCGATCAATTGAGCTGAAATGGAAACGGATCCATGAAGAATTATCGATTCAATTTCGTTTACTGGAAATTTTGTTTTACCAGTTTTAACTTCATCATCATTTTTAATGATTTCAATGGCCTCCCCTTTTTTGCTCACCCTGGTTTTATAGCCCGTGATATGTATGGTCTCTTTTTCGCGATGCGGAACAAACAAGCGAGCCGCTTCGTAATCTTCCATTTCAAGGGAACGATTTTCTTCAGGCAGACATACTGGTGCCAGAGAGCAACGAACACAGAGATTGGCATTTTCCGTAACAGGAGGTCTGTGAACTTCTGCCCGTATTCTTTTTGCCCGTTCAATAGTCCCCAAAGTTTTTTGTCGCAATTGATCGGTGAGCTCCAATTTGACAAGAACATTGTCCCTACGGTATTTAATTCGTCCTTCTTCAATAATTCGGCCGCTGGCTTCTTCAATAAGAAAAGCATAGGCCGTCACCTGAATGGCATCTGATTCCCATGCCTCTTTTTCTTTACCAATGGTTTTTGATCGCCCAATTTTATGTTCATAAGGAATCCAGATGCCATCCCGTTTTTGTAAACGGTCGACTTTGCCGGTTAAGCCCAGCTTTTCGCTGGTATATTCAAAAGTTTCGACTCGCCCAATATCCTGATTGTCTACCCTTATTTCTTCATGAAAATTTCTACCTGCATAAACCCGTTCATCGGCAATTAAAATATTTTCGACTTCTTCGAGATAGTATAACCTCTCACAGTAGGTCAGAGAATGAAGTCCCATTACGCGAACCGGATTGTCTGTTTCGGTAATCATAAAATTTATATTTAATATGCTTTTTTATAGCGTAAGGCTGCGATGGGTTGATAATGTTTTTCATTATTTGAATAAAGTTCAAAGTCATATTCAAGCGCAGTCGCTGCAATCAATGAGTCTATGATTCCTGTTCCGTGACTATAACCATATTCAATAATAATTTCTCTGGCTCTTTGCCAAATACCTTCGTCAATTTCGAGAATCGAAAGATCGATTTTTTTTTGTATTAATTCTGCCTCGGCCCTGTTGCGAGCTCCTGCCAGAAGTTCCAACATAATCGGATGAATGATATGTATTTCGCTTTGCCTGACGGAAAAAAATTCTACCGCCTCTTTTTTGTTTCGAAGCACATCGATAATGATGTCGGTATCTAAAAGAATCATGATCTGCTTCTTTTATTTTCTCTTTGTCTCTGTTCATTTACCCATTTGACAGAATCTTCCATATCCGTACGATCTGCCCAGATACCCGCAAGAGACAGTAGACCATCCCCCGTGCTTGCTTGTGGGACAAGACGAACGATGGCATCTGATTTTCCTTCAGGAATATTTTTATCAGTCACAGTAACTTTTCCATTCTCATATTTTGCATGTAATATCATAAAGTCTCCTTTTCAAATTTACTACCTAAAACTGAAGGCGTCCACACCCAGGCGGATTCAGGGGGTGCGGGTGATTTATCGACGGTTTTCGCAAATACCGGCATGGTTGTCAGATGATTGTTCTGCCGGTCGATTCCAATGGTCAAACGAAAGGTCTCTGTTTCTGGAATTTCTTCCGGTTGAACGGGATAATACCAGAATGTCGTTTCGGTAGGCTTTTCAATTATCTCAATAAAATCAATGAGGTAATTGTTATCACCAGCAAAGGGCAGACCATATCTGTTTGAATCATATTTCCCTGAGAGAACATCCGTGATTCTTTCCTGGAAGCCTGCAACTTCGCTCTTGATTCCAATGATCACATCAAGATTCACGAGGAATTCCCTGCGGGTAGGCAAAATATGATATTTGGCGCCTTTTGTCCCTTCCGCAAGATGCGAACTGGAATTTCCCACAGGATAGGTGTGTAATTGTTGATAAATAGAATTTTTTCCCGGTTCACAAATTTCTCCGAGCGCAATTTTCAAAACAGGAATATTTTCTTGTGAATCCCATTGAAAATCCAGCGTGGGTTTCTTGATCAAAGTTGCCACATTATCTTTCCCTGTCCGCATCTCAATGCCGGCAAGATTCAAAACCAGGCCATAGGCCGCCGAATGAGGCATCGTTGGCATGGTGATCCTGTAATTGCCGGCTTGAAAGTAACGGTAACCGGCAAAGGGGGCTTTTACACGGATATAAAATTCTTCCATTGCTTTTAGCCCAGAAAATCAATTTTGATCTTCTCTATCATTTTTTCCGGATTGTCAAAAAGATGTACTCCGGCTGCTTCCAACTTCTCTCTTTCTTCTTTTGGCAAATTTCGCACGACTTCGCCGCCCAAATAAAATTCATTGCCCGGCAGATCGTTTTCATTGATTCGTCCGGCTTCGCTCCATGTGCCATCGGGATTAAATCCATAAGAATGATACCCTGCCACGAGCTTTGGAGTCAGTCGCGCAACAAGGCTTCGCGGAGCGAATTCAAAGTAGCTGCGGGCGTGACCACCTGCGACATTGTTTAGTTCGCCAATTGAGTCTAAAAGTGCCTTGATCCAGGCTGGTTGTTTTGCGCAGTCATTACCTGCAAGTGCAAAGGGATACTGAAAGGCAGTATGGGAAATTTCTTTGTGTAGAAGAACGGAAGTTCCCTGATTCTGCCAGTGTTTTTTTTCATTGTTTTTGGTTTTTTGATTAAGTGGGGACTGGTGAAACGTTGCTTCGTATTTATAAGGGGAAAGGGCAACAGCATAATTGATTCGCAAAACGCTGTCGAACTTTTTGGGTGGTTTATCTGCAACCATATACCCAAAGATGAAGTCATCAGCGTACTTATTTTCATCCGGTAACTCCTTGAATTCTACCGCGAGTTGTCCTTCATTATGCAAGCGTGTTCGGTTATTCGGTTGGCCTTTTTTTTGCAGTATTTCCCTCAATGCATTTCTCATAGACTCTGAGCTGAAAATCGCATAGTCTTTACCATCTTTATTAATTTTTTGCAATACCGTTCTGTTCTCTTCGCTCTCTCCCCGGTAATTAGAACTGGGCGCCGGGTACGTAAGAACCGTGCAGAAAAGATTTTTTTTGTTTTGTGTTTCCATTTTTTTATCCTTGTTTGACATTTTTATTTTCCTTATAGAGTGTTAATCCTGTTTACTTTTAAGCTCCGTGACTTTTATAAAAATAGAATCGTTTGTTAGCAATATCGCATCATGATATATTGCCGTACCTGCAATAATGGCATCGGGCAGTTTCATTTTGTATTTTTTTCGAAGGTCAATGCAGGTTTTGGTAAATTGTTGATTCTCCACTGGAAATCCAATCAATGTTATCCTTTTTTCAAATTCTAAATATATTTCTTTTTCCATTTCGGTTATTTCAGGGTATGACAGAAATTCAATTTTTGTCATAAAAGAAATACCGATCCAATCAGCTTTCGCCACCTTTGAAGTATATTCCTCATTCCCTTTCAAAAGATATATCAGGGCATTCGTATCCAAAATGGCTCTATTTCCATTCATCGCGCAACCGCCTTTGATATTCTACCGGGTCAATATCCCATTTCAATTTACCCACAAGATCGCTAAAATCATACTTGTGATTTTTTGGAGAAGCTGGCTGAATATTGATTACAATTTCTACTTTTTCCGACTTGAATTCAGTTTCTACATCCAGTTGAATGTGACCATCTTTGTCCGTTTCTTTTTCCAAAGTTATTACTCTCATTTAATTCTCCTTTTGAACTATTTGCCGAAAGTGCCAGCATTGACAGAGCTCTCACCTTTTCCGGGTCTTTGTATAATGCCTCAGTCAGGGTTATAAAGCCTTCTTCGCCAAGTCTTTGGGATACCGAACAGATGGTCGATGTGAAATAGTTGATAAAATCGGCATTATCTGCACGGCTCCGAATGGCAAGAAAAGCTTCTTTGGCGATTTTTGATTTCTTGTCGCTGAAATTTTGTCCACGTTCGTTACTTTTCATAGATGGATCCCATTTGAGCTGGTATTTCGATTCCAGTTTACTGTAAATGTAGGTTTGAATAACCTGATAAACCAGCAATTCAATTGTCTTTGGGATTTTCTCTTGTGTTACGTTTGCTTCCATAGCATAATCTCCTTTTATTTTTTCTTCGTTAAAAAATGTTACAGCATCTATTTTGAAATTTCCGTTTCCATATTTAAAGAAATATTCGTATGGATAATTCCTGAAAAGTTCATAAAATCCCGAAATTTGATTCATTTTATGAAGGGCGTTTTCGATGATTTGCTTTTGAAAAAGGTAGTTGATGTATAGCTTCTTTAATCGTGAAACTTCATCTTCCTGAAAAATATCAGGTTTGATTCTGGTATTTGCCCTGATACGAATATTATTTCCGTCTTTCTCACAATGCAACGTATCTATAGCATGCACAATTTCAAAAAACTTCGAACCGCCAATTTTTTGCTTAATAACCTGATGGAGTCGTTTGGAGGTGTCCAAACCCGCAACCTGTGAGAAATATACAACAGCTTCTGCTGGTCGATAACCAAATTTATCGATCGATCGGTTTGTCATCAAACTGGAAAATGTTTCGCAAAACGACTGAAGTCGGATGATATCCGGAATACAAATTGCATATCCGTTATCCGCCAATTTGTAATCTTTGATTTTGCTGTCATATTGCATTTTTTTAGGCGCGTATACTTGCGCGACAAAAGGCCAGAAATGCAGGAGAAAAAGATTCTTGTTGAAATCATAAAATGAAATATTCTCGGCATTATTGGATTGAGCGCCAATATAGTAAGTACTGGGCAAATCTGTGGAGTTTTTTCTCTCATCCATCTCTATCAATTGGTACCAGGACTTATCCGAGTCAGCGTTATTGAATTTTTTTTCAAATCTTTCCGTATAAGGATTTCTTGTTGCAGGAACACCGCGAAGAATGCTCCACATCATATCACGCCAGAGTTTAATCCAAAGACCGGATTCTGGTTCAAATTTATGAAAAAGAAATGATCCATTTGGATATGTATCAAGGTAAATAAAGTAAGTTTTTTCTTCTGCAGATTCAATCGTGCGTAATGGTTCTATTTCATTTCCTGTCTTATCTTTTTTCTTGTTAGGGCGTTCTTCTTCGTAGAGATAATACGTGACTTGTTTGCTTTTGCCTGTTTTAAGGTTTGTTTCTTTTTGCACTTCCTCTCGAATCGGTTCGAGATCATTCTTTTTTAACTTTGATTTTATTTCATAAATGTATTTTTCAATTTTCTCCATCTTTTTGATTTGCTTAATTGGTTTAATTTCTTGTTTTGTTTTTTGGTTTTTCCTGATGGTTTTACTTTCTGTTTCTACCTGAATCGGTTTATAAATTTCATTAAACAAATTTCTCACGTCTTGCTTTGTAAGTTTCATCTTTAAGCCAGTCTCTGAAATCTCTGTTTTCTCGAATAAGTCTTTATTTATTTCCTGATCTTTCAACCACTCAATTACCAGATATAAACCAGCAAGACCGGCTTTGTGTTGCGATGATGGCAATTCTGACAGCGTGTAAGAAAACTCGACTTCCTGTATCTCATCGTTCTTTGGCGATGAACCGGCCTTATTCTTTTTGATTTTTTTCGGCTTTTCGGGATTTGCGGGTATTTTGGATCTTTTCTCGGCTTCTTTTTTTTTCATATCGCAAACCCCCTTATGGCACTATAATTTCTACTACTAACCACTTGAAGATAGTGAGGCAAAGCGGAATATAATTCATTTTGCAAGAAAAGTTCCTGTTTTGCCGGCGCAGGAAGAATGTAACCATCAATAGATTTTTTATTTTTCAGCAAATCAGATACCTCCGGATAATCGGTGTCCAGAATCGCAGGGTTAGTAAACTCATCAATGTCACGGAAATCGCTCTGCAAGGCATAATAACCGCCATCGGTAAAAGAAGCGGAGGGTAAAGTTCTGTACTGCTCCCCGGTAAATTCTTCCAGCTTCTGTGCAAGCAATCGATGGCTGATGTCTTTTTCCGGAAGAGCGGCCAGAAAATTTTCGGCCATTTTAATTTCATCTACGGTATAGGGCAGTAAGCTACCTTCCGGTTTATACAGATATAATTCCGCTCGGAAATCGTTACCATTCTTTTTTGAATCGCGATTTGCACGACCGAATCTCTGTACCATCGAAGAAATCGGGGCAACCTCTGTAATTAGAACATCGGCATCCAGATCAAGGCTCATTTCACAAACCTGGGTTGTTACCGCGATGGCATTCTTGCCGCTTGAACCAGATTTAAATGCCTCGACTGTTTTTTTATGAACATCTTTTCGATCTTCTAGTTTAAAACGGCTATGGTAACAATGCACGGCCGTTTTTAATTCATCACAAAGTTGTTGGTGCATGTCCTGACACCTTTGAACGGTATTTGCAACCCATAGAACGCGCCGACCTTCATGATAAGCGTTTACTGCAATTTCAAATGCGGATTCTGCGTTATCCAAAATGGTTTTGTTATACCTGGGATGCTCTTCTAATTGCTCCAGGTCAGCAAGTTCGGTTCGATCTGATTCTGTCGGGTAAGGATTTAATCCCAGTTCAATAAGACTTTTTTTATTTTTCGGGGTCAAGGTAGCAGTCATGCATAAGACTGGGAGGTCGAAATTTTTTAAAAAACTTAAAAGTGAAGCGAACATATTTTTATCAAAACTATGAACTTCATCTACAATCAGCGCGCACTCTGTTAAAGCAGGCAACAAACAAAGTCCCTTATAATTGTTTTGGAGGAAGCTCAAAAACTGATCTGCTGTGGCGCTGAAAAATTTTTTAGACCAGTAAGCCAGGGCAAATAACCTTTCATCTTCTTCTTTGATTTTATATTTTTGATTTTTCTGCGTCTCGTCAGGATTATCAAACATAGTATCCAGTTCATATTCCGATGTGCCGTGCAAAAGGGATGCGTCAGCTTCTGGCGCCCAGGAAACATAATCTTTAAATCCCTCGGTAGCTGTACCGCGAGTTGGATAAAGAAAAATTACTTTGCTTATTTTTTGCTTCCTTGAAATTTCATTGGCCCAATTCCAGGCCGCCAGGGTTTTTCCCATTCCGCAGCCAGCGAGTAATAGAACACGATTCCCTTTTTGGGTGATCCGCTTTTGAAACTCGTGAAATTCGAAACTTTTTCCTGACTTGTGTGTGATGTCCTGCCTACGGGGCAGAATTATTGCTTTCAAGATCTCATCCGGTTTAATCTCTGATAAATGAACTACATTGTTAATCCATTCATTAACTGACCGGTTCTCCCGAACCAGCCCGGAAGCGACACTGTCTGCTGCAACAAGACCAGCTTTAACGGCAAGAAATAATGGATATTTTTTATCATTTTCAAGGTAGTTCTTGAAAGAAATATTCATACCTTCCCTTAGCGCAGATTTAAAAACTTCTGACCATGGTTCAACGGTTAACTGAAAGAATGGCAGATTCAAAACTGACTCAGCTTTTAGTTGCAACAAGTTGCCAATATGTGTAAGAATACCTTGAATATCTTTATGTTCCAGATAAACGGGGAGTTTGACTTCAGGTCGCAATACATTTCCCCATTTATACATAAATTGATGTTCATTAACGTTGTCTCCGGTTGCTTTCAAATGATGACATAGAATAGCAGAAGTAATTATTTTTATATCAATTATTTTATTTTCGCTGAACCAGCTGCGAATCGCGGGCAAATGCAAAATAAAGGCGCTTAAATGTTCATGCCGTATTCCTTGCTGCAGATAACCTTGCCCAGATACAGCTTCCTGAAAATCCTTGTTGGCTTTTCCGATATCATGCAGTAGAGCGGAAACCCGAAGGTTCAAAAGGAACTTATCTTTTTCATCTGGGTCAACCTTAAAAAATCTTAGCCAATTATTCAGAAAGCGAGAGTTTTCTTTAAATAAAGCAATCGCTGCATTCTCAGTCGCAAGGGAATGTTCTAAAAGGGTTACCTCCCGCCCATCCCTTGTCACCTTCTTCGCCAGCAATCTTTCTGGCATCATGCGCGAACCCCTACAAATGTACCGCAGCCCATTTTTCGTCTGCCGCCAAGGCCCACCTGCTGTAATCGCAGTGATTCATCCGGGTTTAAATTTGTGATCAATACTGGAAAACCCACAATTTCTTTATTTTTAATTCTCAGTGTTTTTCGAATATTTGTACTGGTTTCACCAGATTTACGTTGAAACAGCATGGGTGTTTGTTTTATTTGAAGAATATCTAATTGTTTTTGCAGCGAGGCCAAAAATTCTTCTGACTCTTGAAACCCTTTAATCGTTACCAATCTCGAATACAAATGCCGGTGCGGTTTCAACATACTAACAAGTGGCAAGCCCAGACGTATTTTTTCAGCACCAATTTGTAACTCCTTACCGGCAAGGTTAATAACATCTGGCAAATCGCTGTGATCAAGACGAATTCTCAGTTTGCTGGCACTGCTCAAATGAAGGTTGCGAGATGAATCAGGCATACCTGAAATTCCGGCAATGGCGATATCTTTCATTTCGTGTATTTTTTTATCAAACCGGGATAAAGCAGAATAAAGCAGATAACCGTGATCTGCCGGGATTTGTTTTCCAATTGCTTTGAATTTAACTTCTATGAAACTCATTAGGTACACCCTTTCTATCCATAATGCCTACAATTCCTTATTGAAATATAACTACAAGGACAAATCTTTCCTTTGCGCCCTTTGCGCCTTTGCGGTTCAATTATCCAAAACCTTCATACGCCCATCCCCGCTATTTTCTCTTTTCCCCTGCGACTCCATGACTTTTTATTTTCCTTTGCGCCCTTTGCGCCTTTGCGGTTCAATTATTCCAAACCCTACCACACCTCATTCCCCAAATGAGGACATTCAAATGTCCTTTTGCAAAAAAATCATTTCACAAAGGCCGGGTGTTTCTCTGGCCTTATCTACCAACGTTTTCGGCGGGTTAAGTATCTTAAAATTCCCCAGCTTCGAAGCGGCATAACTCAATATCTCGGCTTCGCCATTTACCTTGATTTTCTTTCGACGCAAATCACCAGCTGGAAGTTTTTCCTCGACTTCCAGATCATAAAGTGTTCCGTCTATCCAGACGTTGATGGAATATTGATATAATTCTGACGGGTTGATGTTTAGGCTTTTTAAGGCGATTTCTTTTAATGTTAAATTTGAAATTCCGGCCACTGAATATTGACGCTGGCGAATGTCATTTTTAGAAAAACAGGTTTCGCCGAGAACCAGAAATTCAGAACCTGAAAAAACAAGATAATGCGGAAGCATTTGGACTTTTATACAATCATGGCTCTTGTGTTTTAAAAAACCGGATTTAATATTTTTAAGGGAATCAACCAGTTTTCTGCTGGTTTCTTCGGTTTGCGGTTTATAATTAAATTCAATCAGAAAACCTTCGCTTGCCGCTTTAACAAGATCATGTAAAAAAGAAGCTGAATTGTTTTCAATGCGGCCGGCCACCCGCTCGGGATCGATGGTGCCAATAATACGACTTTTTAGCGCGGCTGATTCCGTATTCCATCTGGATAATAACCGCATTAACGATAATGCAAATGATTTAGATTTTAGAAGAACAATTTCATGCCCTTTGCGCTCAAAGTGAAATCCAAGATTTTCAGCTTCGATCAGGCGTCGGTTGATGGTACGCTCTGTATAGTTAATTCCCATGGCAGCCAGACGACCGGCAAGGCGGGAGCGGTTTAGAGCTTCTTTTTCCAGAATCATCAGAATAAATAATACTGCTGAACTGTCGTAGCGATTTTTTTTCTCTGATTCTCGGGATTTCATTTTAAAATTTGACAATTAAATCAAGATGTTTTGTATCTTTGTTAATAACATAATGTCAATAATTTAATTAAAAGTAAAGTCGATCTAAATTATGACAGTAAAAACTTAAGGAACTATCTTGGAATAACTTGGAATAAAAAGAGGGGTTATCTAAAAAGACACATGAAACCCGAAAGACTCGCAGTTTGCATATGCAGATTGCTGCAGCGGATTTCATCTTTGCAATTTTCGCAAAATTCGCGTCTTTTTAACACCCCCGTAGTGTTAATCTTCTTTGTTTTATATTTATGCGGCAATTACCACAGGGTCTTTTAAAAATCCCCTGACAATTTTGCCATCGCTGGAGCGTACACGCACTTCTACTGAATTGTTGCCCGCAGTTAAGTCGTTTGGCATTTTCAGTAAAATCAATGTATCGCCTGTTTTACCGTATTCGTCGACTCTCACCGGATTACCGGAATCAGGTTGCAGATATACGCCGGTCTCGGTATCGGTCTTGTTAAATGCCAGTTTTGCTCCGGTAATTTGAACCAGGTTACCGGATTGAAGCTCCGGTAATTTCAAATCACCTGAAAGTTTTATTAATTTTATTGGCATTGGCGACTTACTGTCTGCAATTACCTTGGTGGGCTTTACTTCCTGATTTACAGCAACCCCAAAAGAGCTTGTGATTGAGCTGTTGATACTGACCCAGTTTCGATCTTTGCGAAAACTGTCATCTTCAGAATCAAAGCCGCCTTTTATGCTGTACCCAATCGATAGAAAACCCAGATCGATGCTGTGCCCAAGCACAACGTAATCAATCAGGATTTTTTCAAGACCGCTCAACACGGAATTAATGTCGCCTTCGGTTAAAGACGATGCATGTGCAAGTCGTGTGATGACCTGTTGTTTGGTTACTCTCCCGTTTACCCTGGCTCTGGCAATGTACAACGGATCTCCTTCTTTTTTATACAATTGATTTTTTACCAATGTATAATCCATGTTTCCTCCTATGGATTGTTCAATAAGCTCACTTTTATTAAACAAACCGCAAATTTTTAATTTAAAAGCATGTCTAATTTGTTAAATTACACTTGCTCTCTAATTGTATTTTAAAAAATGGAATGTATTTTTACACTTTTATACAAAAAATATTTGCAAAAATATAAAAAATTTAAAATCCTTAAAGAGAATTCATGTCCTTATGAAATATTAAATTCTTTAGTTAAAAAAACTTCACTCTTTAGTTAAAGAATTTAAAAGTTTTAGTTAAAGATATTTTATTCTATAGTTAAAGAAATTAAAATCTTCGATTAAGAAATTTTGCTTTTTCGGTAAAGAATTAAAAATTATAGTTATACTTTTTTAAAACCTTCCTAAAGAAATTTAAAACCATTATTAAAGAGTTTCAAAAGCTTAACCATGATTTTTAAAACGACCTTAAGAAATTTTATATTTTTCATTCATACCGCTTTGAGGATATGATGCTTTAAATAATATCGGGATGTATTTATGGTTTTAAAACCAGATGTTCGAACTTTTTTCGGAACATCAGGTTTTATACCAGTGATTCAGGTAAAGAGGCCGGTTGAAAACTTTGCCCCTGAACAGTTTTAAGCCATAATGATTCGTCATTGTAATAAACATATCTTTGATATAACATTAAATAAATAAAATGCACAACGGCGTTTCGAAAGCGTTCGCGGCCAAATGGGAAATAACCGTGTCCTGTGCATGCCGACTTTTCTTTTTTATTGTAAATACCAAAATAGACAGTGCCAACAGGTTTTTCTTCGCTGCCGCCGGTTGGGCCGGCAATTCCCGTAATGGATATGGTTATATCAGATCCAAGCTTTTTAGCGCCGCCAAGGGCCATCTCCAGAGCGGTTTCTCTGCTAACGGCGCCGAATTTTTCCAGAGTTTTTCCGGAAACTCCAACCACATCTTCTTTAATTTGATTATCATAGCTGATGATACCGCCGGGGAAAATATCAGAAACACCGGGGATATCGGTTAAAAGTTTGGACGCATAACCGCCCGTGCAGCTTTCGACGGCGCCAAAAGTAAGCTTATTTTTTTTTAAATGATCGATCCATGCCAGTATCGGGTTTTCAACAATGTTAGCGCCAAATTTTTCATGAATTTGTTGAATTAGGGCATCGTATTCAACCTTGTTTTCTTCAGATGTCCGTAAAAAAAGCTGATTTCCCCAGGCAAGAGAATGATTGCCCATGATGATCTTGTTTGGAGAATCTTTTGAAAATTGAAGAGACTCATAGAGAATACTTTCCATCACTCCCCAGATGTTAAAAGTTTTAGATAAAAAATGACTTTTTACATTTTGTCGAATTTTTTCAAGAGCATGCGGCCATATGTTGCGAATTTCAAGAGGAAATCCTGGCAATGATACAATTTTATAATCGCTGATAAAAATTCCCGGAGCAAGACCCGCATGATTTGGAAGAGCCTGCGCATTTTCAGGAATTCGACATTGACGGTATAATCTTTTTTCATATCGGCTTCGTGTAGAAGGCGCTTCTCTGGCATATTTTTCAATGACGATCTTGACTCGCTTTTCGCAATCTTTTATAAAGACTGCTTTCACGTTCATGATTTCACAGAGAATATCGACAGTTAGATCGTCATCTGTGGGGCCGAGTCCGCCGGTGGTTAAAATAAAATCGTCTTTGCTTAAGAATTCGTTGAGAGTTTTTATAATGGTTTCTTTATCATCAGGAATAACACGGATTTCTTTTACTTCAACTCCAATTTCAAACATCGCGGCGCAAATAAATTGCGTGTTGGTGTCAAAAATAAAACCCTGCGTAACCTCTGAACCAATGATTAAAAGTCTAACGCCCTGGCTTTGAATGCTTTCATGCAAATGAGGCATTGAGCTCTTCCTGAACTTTTTTACTGCTCTGAAGAATTTCCTCGTGTAAACTCGCTCCGTGCGAATCCATGGTAACGATACATTGAAAATCTTTTACTTCAATGATCCAGAAAGCTTCGGGAGTTCCAAATTCTTTTTTAATCATCCCGTGTACTTCGGTAACCTTGGCCGCCGTATAAGCTGCCGCGCCTCCGATGGCATGAAGATAAACCGCGCCAAACTCCTGACATCCTTTAAGGGTTTTTTGTCCCATACCGCCTTTACCGATCACGCCGCGAAGTCCAAGAAGTTTTATCACGTCATATTCATACGGCTCTTCGCGTATGGAAGTTGTCGGCCCTGCTGCAGTAAAACGCATTTTGCCGGATTCATCTTTTACAACAACGGGACCGCAATGGTAAAGTATACCGCCGGAAAGATGTTTTTTTAAATCGGCTAAAATTTGCTTTTCTGTATCATTTGGCTGATTGATCACAAAGGTATCTTTTAAGTACTTATGGGCGACGTCGCGTCCGGTAACGATGGTTCCGGTAATGGAGACCATGTCTCCTTTTTTTAATGCGCGTATGGTTTTTTCGTCGATGTTGGGCGGCGTTAATTTAATGATTTTATCTGACATGTTTTCTCCTGCAATTAAATGGTTATTTCCGGCGACGGCTTAGTATAACTCATATTTTCCATCTTGTATTTTTAACGTTTTTCGTCGGGTTGCCCAGCACATGTACGAAATGCTTACAAAAAAGCTCGCGGGTATTCTGTGCATTTTAGCAATTTTTACGCCAATTAAAGTTGTAAGACCGCCAAAACCCATCGGGCCAATTCCCAGCTTGTTTCCTTTCTCAAGCATTTCATTTTCCATTTCGGCAAGCAACGGATCAGGATTTTTATCGTCCAGCTTTCGAAAAATCTGCTCTTTGGCAAGAAGCGCTCCGGAAACACGATCACCGCCGATTCCAACACCGAGAACGCCGGGCGCACATCCTTTACCTTGAGCTTGTACGACGGCATCGAGAATAACTTTTTTTACTCCGTTTATGTCTCTGCCGGCGCCAAGAGCGGTATGAGGCAGAGCATATTGAGCGCCAACATTTTCACAACCGCCCCCTTTTAACATGATTTGGATTTCCAGTTCCGAATGATCCGTTTCATAGAAAAAAAACGAAGGCAGGCCAATCCCTGTGTTGTCTCCCGGATTTTCTCCGGTGATACTGTCCATTGAGTTTGGTCTAAGATAACCTTTTTGAGTAGCTTTGACCACTGCTTCTGTCAGCTCTTTTTTTAGCTTTAATGTACTTTCTTTGCTCGGATAATGGATGTGAAAAATCACAGTGCCCGTATCCTGGCAGATGGGCGTAGCATTGCTGCAGGCCATAGTGATATTTTCCAGAATGATTCCAAGAGCCCCGCGCGCTTTAGAGCCTTCAGCTTCTTTTAATTGTTGCGCTTTTAAAACTTTTACAACATCACCAGGCAGATTGGTCGATGCCTCTTTAATAAATTCGACAAACAGGTCAACTCGGTTATCAGGAATAACGCCGCTTGGTTTTTCTTCTTTATTGTTTACACTCATACGTATTCCAGTTTTCATTATTCAATTCCCGACGGCAATTATTTTTATTTACCAAAATGCAGTTACTTTTACGAAACAGGAATGATTTTTTTAAAGGGGAAAAGTCTTTCCCCTTCGCAGGGTAAGCGGATAAACCGCGTTACCCTGCTTCCCCATACGTAAATTCGTTATGGTTTTCTTTTGACAAAGGGTTCATATCATCCAGGATGGATGAATAAATGGCTGTATAAACAATGAAAAAATCAAATTCTGATATAAGCAGAAGAGAACTGGACAAATTGTTTATCGATTGTCTGGAGATATCTGTTCCTGTATTAAACAGCGCCGAAAAAGTTAAGGCAGCTATTTTGTATCAGGTATTTTTTTATTCGCTACTTGAATCGGGAGTCTTGTACCATAGAGATAATTTATCGGCTTCTAACTCAAACTTTTCATTTAACGATTATCCGGAAAATTTCAAGATGGAAGCTTCCGGAAATATACAGAAATTATTTATACCAGATATGTATGCAAGAATTTCAAGATTTATCATTTTAAACCTTTCCGAGTTTCCGGTTTATTTACTGGGAAGTTTTTTTTATGAGAACCTGCTTACTCGAACATTTAAAATAAATCCAGCCGGTATTAGCTATGATAAGCAGTATATAAAAAATAACGGCGTTTTTTATACTCCCTGGAAAACTGCAGAAACCTTTATAAATGGTTTAATTGGAAATTTAAATGCAGGTAATAAAGACATATCAGAACTAAAGGTGCTGGATTTAGCATGCGGCTGCGGTATATTTTCCATTTTAATTTTAAAAGTATTGGCTGAGATGGTCACAGCAAAAATTGAAAAAGAAGAATCAATTAAAACGGCAAACGGCTCTGATGATTTAAGTCAAACGGCTCGTAAAAATCAAACAACAATCACAAGGTTGGGTATTTTAAAAAACAATATATTTGCAATTGACAACGATTTAACAGCTCTTGAAATTTCAAAATACACTTTATTGCTTTTTAGTTTGTCCGAAGAAAAAGACATCATCAGCATCAATCAGTTTACCAATATGTGCATTACTCTTGACAAGAATATTCAAAAAATTGATGTGATTGATTTTTACAAAAATAAATCGTGTGAAGATTTAAACATACCAGGTATAAAATTTGATTTGGTGGTGTCAAATCCTCCGTATATTTCTTATTATTCCAGACATTCAAAATCAAACGAGGCATTTCAAAAAGATTTACCAGCGATGAAAAATAAACTGTCGCTATCGTGCGGTATATACAATGATCAGAAAAAATCAGGAAGGTTAAATTCAATCTTGTTTTTTGTAGATTTTCTTATGCGCTTTTTGTCGCCGGATGCGTTATTTGGTTTGCTGGTGGATATGAGCATACATGAAAATTTATATATTGAACTTCGAAAGTGGATTCTTGAAAATAAAATTCTTTTAGAAACCCGTCTAAATATAAATGACTTTCCGGGTGTTAACAGCGGCCAGACTTTTTTATACATGCAAAATACCTTGCCAACTCAGGAAAACACAGTAAAGATTATCGATAACAATGGCGGCGAAATGAATATTGCCGAACAGTCGATCTTGAAACAAAAATCACTATTTTATATTAAAAAAGGCCGTCAGTTTCTGGATCACCTCAGTCATTTACCTCATCTGGGCGATCACTGTATCATTTCAACCGGCGTTAATATCGGCGGCGCTTCTGAAAAATTTTTATCAAATCATGACGGCGGCGGTTCTTTTTATCCAATGATTTCAACTTTAATGTTAAAAAAACCGTATGCAGTGATTAGTTCTGGTTATGAACATTACATTGACTTTAGTAAAGAAAAGGCTGAGCTTATAAATCAAGAATCCAGAAACAGGAATATAAAAAGCGTCGTTGCGCTGGGTAAATTGGAAAGATTTTTAAAACCAAAAATATTTGTAAGGCAAAGCGCTCCGAGAATCATCGCAACATATAGCGACAAACCGGTTATCAGTCCTTACAGTATTTTTGTGATCAATCAAAAAAAAGAAACAGGATATGGTTTATATGTATTGTTAGCAATTTTAAATTCCGATCTTGTATCATTCTACTGTGTTAAAAACAGGCTGATCAGTCAAGGGGCAGGAAAACAACCGCAGATAAGAAAATCGTGTCTGCAATTAATTCCTGTTCCAAG
Source organism: Spirochaetia bacterium (assembly GCA_029857955.1). Taxonomy (GTDB): domain Bacteria; phylum Spirochaetota; class Leptospiria; order Turneriellales; family JAOUFE01; genus JAOUFE01. The sequence goes on along the minus strand of JAOUFY010000027.1, from coordinate 12,880 downwards.
ATTTGAAAATTACCGAAGGTTTGAAGAAGAGCTTGAAAAGCGCGTAAAGTTATATGTCTATGAAAATATCAATACCGAGACAACGGATGTCAGTCATAAAATTGCAATTGAAAAACTGGTTTGTTCGATGTATGAAGTTAATTATGAAACTTTTAAAGCAGAAAATAAACCTTTTATTTAAAATTGATTATTTAACGATATTCATTTGTTTATTGGTTTGTACATTGTATTGTGCCGGTACAGAAAAAATCACTCGTCAGAACTTAAGCAAGAATGAATTAAGCGATTTAAAAGATCTAAAGCAAGAAGAAATTATTCCCCGGAGTGAAAGTGAAATCGCAGACATGATTGAAGATTTAAAAGGCAAGACAATAGAACAATGGAAATCAGATTTACCATATTATTACGGATTAGACATTCGTAACAATAAAAGCATGATCATAATTAAGTATTGCGAAAAAAAGCAATGCTCCAGGGAAGATTATTCTTTATTTTTAGTATATAGAAATGTAAAATTAAATCAATGTATTGATTTATCTTCTCAACCATTGTCAAATCCTGTTAATAACGAGTTTATAGGTTGTGAGCCTGCAGTTACCAGTTTAAAAAAATAATATTATATCAATCTATAAATGTAACGCCAACTTTAACAATCACGTCATCTATTCGCTGATTCCACTTAACTTCCGCTCTCATGGGTGCAAGTTCACCGATCTTGACAATCCAGTTGGTTCCCGTTTTTATAAAATCGGGATTTTCGTCTTTGATGATTAAAACAAGACTTGCTCCTGTATGAGATTCATTTTCAATCAATGCGATGTAATCAGTAATCATGTCAGGCGTTGTTTTGTTAAATTTATGATAGCGTTCCGTATTGGTATCTATCAGTGCAATCTCCATTGGTTCAGGGTAAAATCGTATATGTTTTCTAAGCCCGTTTTGTTCCATTTTAAGACCCTCCGGAAAAATTATTATGCTATTATACTTAATCCAGCTTTAGTGTAAATATATTTTATATTTTAATGAGCGACTACAAATGATGCTGACTGGCTCACCGTGGATCATTTTTAAACTATAAATTTTTAATTTGCTTTACAATATTGTACAGATTTTACATATTTGGTCGTATGAAAAAAAATATAGAAGAAGTATTTGAAAAACTAATTTTTGCAAGCAGATGGATTCAACTCCCTCTATATCTGGGGCTTGTTGTCGGATTGCTGGTGTATTCTTATAAATTTTTTATCGAGTTGGTTCATCTGGTTTCTCATGCAGATGAACTAGATGAAGCGATGGTTATGCTGGGTATTCTTTCTCTGGTAGACATTACCATGGTAGCCAATTTAATCGTGATGGTAGTTATTGGTGGTTATGCAACGTTTGTAAGCAAACTTGATGTTGATACTCATAAAGATAAACCAGAATGGCTGGATAAAGTAGATGCCGGAACGTTGAAGGTCAAGCTTGCAGGCGCTTTGATCGGTATTTCAGGAATTCACCTGTTAAAAGCATTTATCAACATTAAACATATGGACGCTGTAGAGGTTCAATATCAAATCATCATTCATGTAGTTTTTTTATTCACAACCCTTTTGCTTGCCTTGACAGAGTCTATTTTGCATAAAAAGCACTAATTCAAGCATAAAGCGGCTGGTGCAACAATTATGTGGTTTCACAGTGTGGAGCTATTCGAGTTCCATGAGTTTAATGATTTGATTTTCAATTTTTTTTCGATATTCATGATCTGGGAGTTTTTTAATTTGTTTAAGAAGCTGATTTTCTGATTTTTTCAGGTGTTCGAGGCAAGTCTTTTTTGCGTTAAAATTTTCCAGTAACTTGAGAAAACGCTCAATCGTTTTACTTTCTTTTCTTTGCGCTTCTGTCAATGAAAAGTATGAAGCCAATTCCAGTTTACCGGATTCGTCCATGGAGTCACGAATCAGTAAAATTGGAAAAGTGTACAAACCGTTTTCAAAATCCTGGTAGGGGGGCTTATTTAACAATGAACTGTTAAAATAATCAAGATAGTCGTCTCGCATTTGAAACAACATGCCCAGATTTTTACCGGTTTCGGCAATGTGAGATATTTCATCTTTTGAACGTTTCATGTGAATGGCAATTCCCTCACATGCCGTTTGAAAGAGAGAACCTGTTTTGCCATAAATGATGCGCAGGTAGTCGTCAAACGTAATATCTGGACGTTTTTCATATTCCATTTGCAGTAATTCAGCTATAGACAAGTCTCGAATTACTCGTGTAAAAATATCCATTAATCCCGGATTTTCAAAATCATTTAAAGAGCGAATGGCGGTTGCAAACATATAATCTCCGCCTAAAATAACTTCTTTTGAACCAAATATATTTTTTCCGCTTGGCTTGCCTCGTCTTGTATTGGCATCATCAAGAACATCATCATGTAAAAGACTTGCGGCGTGGATGATTTCGACAATTGCTGAGATTTTATAGATATCTTTATCAATTCCCTGCTTGTGAGCGTCAAACATTTCTGCAATATAAAATGCCATAAGCGAACGAATACGTTTGCCGCCGCTTTCAATTGTGAATTGTTTTAGTTTTGTTAGAATCTGCAATTCATTGCCAAGAATGTTATCAATACTATTGTTGATATTTAAGATGACTTGTTCTTTATCAAATGTTGCAATAATCATAACGCACGACTTTCTCGAACAATGCTAATGTTATGTCAACCGTTTTGATTTTTTAGATATTCAATAAATGGCAGCATGGAGCGATCAATGATTTGAAAAACACGGGCAAAACCGTCGCTTCCGCCGCCATAGGGGTCTGGCACGTTTCCATTTTCTGGTTCAGGATCAAAATTCCGGAGTTTAAATATTTTTTCTTTGGGAACGCCAAACTCATTGATCAGCGAACGAGCGTTTTGATCATCCATTGCAATAAAGTAGTCAAATTCATTTTGATCAGCCGCAACAACCGGACGCGAGCGTTGGTTTTCAATGTTGATGTGATTTACCCTTGCAATATGTATCGAACCTTTATCCGGTTTCTCGCCGCGGTGCCATGCGCTGGTTCCTGCGGAATCCGCGTAATAATGTTCGGAAAGCCCGGCAATTTCAATTTTATTTTCAAAAATTCCCTGTGCCAGAGGAGAACGGCATATATTACCCAGACAGACAAACAGAACTTTGATCATACGAAAAAATTAAAGTGTTTTTATAAATTTTTTAAGACGTTCTTTATCTTCATCGTAAATGTCGCTAAACTCGACACCCGCAAGATATTTTTGTCCTTTTTTCTCGATTCGTACAATGATGCCTTCCAGTTCAACAGGGTCTTTTTTATCTTGTAAATCAAGCAAGATAAAAATTTTACTGTAAGGTTCAACAGTACCATCAAGTTCGCAAAGCATTCCGGCAATACTTATGTTAATGCCTGTTGCTTTGATAAAGTTTTCTTTCGTATACGATATATTGATAAATTGTGAGATAGCAAACCGAGCTGCTTTCCTTTTTTCTGTACTCATAAATCACTCCTATACATTTTTTGTGCCAACTATTTATTTTCTTCTGTAATACGAATCCAGGTTTGGGTTCTTCCTATCATGGAAAAACCAAGAAAGCCCCTGACTTCAAGCTCGTTTGCGCTCTCATTTAGTTTTAAATTACAACTGTATTCTACTCCGGTTTTCGGATCGAGAATTTTTCCTGATTTCCATGAGTCATTACTTTTCTTGTGGTCTGGGGTAAAATCCCATAATATAACCATACCGCTTAACGGCGCATCTTTTTTATCGCCTTCACATTTGTCGCAGACAGGGTTTTGGTCTTCGTCGGGTTTACGAAATAATTTAATGATTTTACCGTTTAAGTTACCCTTTTCATCAATCCATAATTGTACGATGGATTTTTCTTTACCTGTTTTATCATCGATGGTTTTCCACTTTCCGGTCATGTCTTTTTCTTGAGCAGATTGAGACGAAACCGCGCCAAAATAAAATAACAACGTTAGTACAATGATAAATAGTTTTTTTAGATTCATAATTTTCAGACTATCATATCTTAATGACAAGTCAAATGTTTTTTGAAAAACGTATAATGAAAAAACCACGGACTTGCCGTGGTTTTTTTAAAAGGCATATAAAATATGCCTTCAATTGATTGGAAAATTTATTGCAATGTTATTTTTTCTTTTCCATTTTTTCGTGATGCTCGTGCATTTTTTCTTTCATGGATTCATGGTGTTTTTTCATCTCATTTTCATCAATGGAGCCGTCTTTATTGGTGTCCATTTCGTTAAAATGCGCATTCCATTCTTCTTTTGAAACTTTACCGTCTTTATTGGTATCTAACGCTTCAAATCTGGCGTGATGCTTATCCATTGCTTTTTCACCTTTTTCTGCGTATAGATTAAAAACGGCAACAAGCGATGCTAAAGTAATTAATGTTATTGATTTTATTTTCATGTATTTACTCCTTTAAGTAAGTATGGCTACTCGAATATTAGAAACCTGTAATGTCAATAATTATTTTCATAATTTCGAAACTTCGGTTGCAGCCGCAATTACAAATATGAATGTTAAATAATTTAAAAAATGAATGATCAACATTCGCTTTTAACGATTTTGGCTGCATGCATTTAAGCTGAATGTACTTTAGAAATAAATCTGCGACCGCGGTCGTTCGACGGACATATTTAATCAATCATGATCGTCGTGCCAGGTTAAAACGGGTTTTCTTGCCGCAAGTGTTTCATCTATTTCCCGAACGTAGGTATTATGCGGAGACTGTGTTATCTCATCAGGATTTTTTTCAAGGGTTTCGAAAATATCAAGTACAGCGTGTATAAAAACGTCCATTTCTTTCTTGCTTTCAGTTTCGGTCGGTTCTACCATTATAGCGCCGACTACGTGCAGCGGAAAATATATGGTTGGAGCATAAAAACCGCGATCAAGAAGTGCTTTGGCAAAATTTTTGGTTGCGGCGCCTTTTGCTTCAAGACTTTTTTGATTAAACACGACTTCATGCATAGAAGGTTCCGTCGAGGCCAGCGTTAGGTGTTTTTCAAGTTTTTTTCTTATGTAATTGGCGTTTATGACCGCGCGTTCTGAAATTTCTTTTATATTTTTGCCGTTTCGTTTTAAATACGACCATGCGCGTAAAATAATTCCGAACTGACCATACCAACCTTTTACAGGACCAATGCTGTGTTCTGGCGTCTCATAATCATAAAAATTTTTTCCGTTAATGCTTTTTTTAACTACGTAAGGAGAGGGTAAAAAAGCCCGCATACGTTCAGAGCAGGCAAGGGCCCCCTGTCCCGGACCGCCGCCGCCATGAGGGGTTGAAAATGTTTTATGTAAATTTAGCTGGGTTAAATCAACGCCCATTTTTCCGAAAGAAACTATACCCATCACTGCGTTTAAATTGGCCCCATCTACATAAAGTAACGCGCCTTTTTTATCGAGTATTTCTTTAATTTTAACAATCTGGGTTTCAAAAATCCCGAGTGTATTCGGGTTTGTGATCATAAGCGCAGCTGTGTTTTCATCAACTTGAGCGGCAAGAGCTTCAAGATCTGTCAGCCCTTTTTCATTGGATGGTATTTTTTCGGTTATATAACCGCCCATAGCTGCAGACGCCGGATTTGTGCCATGCGCTGAATCGGGTATGAGAATTTTATTTCTTTTTTCGCCCTTGCTTTCAAAGTATTTATGGATCATAAATACTCCCGCCAGTTCGCCGTGAGCGCCTGCTGCCGGCTGCAGCGAGATTCCCGGCAGGTCGAGAATTTCAGAGATCATACTTTGAGTTTCATACAATATTTCCAGGGCTCCCTGGGTTTGAGCTACAGGCAAGGCAGGGTGTAAGTTTGAAAACTGGTCCATTTGTGCAATCACTTCGTTAATGACCGGATTGTATTTCATGGTGCATGATCCTAACGGATAAAGACCGTCGTCGAGAGAGTAGTTTAATCGGGATAATCGGTAATAATGGCGAACCAGTTCATGTTCAGAAATCGAGGGAAAGTCTTCTGGTTTTTTACGAAGTCCTTGAAGAAGATTTTCAGGTAATTTTGTATTCGTATTACTTTTCAGGCTATTTTGAGCGCCTGTAGTCTGGTATTCTTTAATTAAAGGCTCCGAACGAACCACCATAGAGCCATACCATCGATTGTGATCTTTCATTTTGGCAGATTTTGAATTGAATGTACTTCATCAATCGAAAATATTAAATTTTGCATATGATTTATGAAGAGCGGCTACTTGCCGGTAGCAGCGTTGAAGCAGCATTTTTTAGGGAGATTTATGCCCTCAAAGTATAAATTTCCGTTAAAAACAGATTGAAATTTAATTAAACTCTGCCTTTTTTTGTAAATTTTGATGTTTTTTGATGTTATTTAAGTAGAAAAGCGTAACAATTACAAATAAAAAATGAATTTAAATTGACAAGACGTTATGCATTATATAATTATTCAATGTGTGGGTTTATGTTAAATAATATTATTTTATTATGCCAATTAAATAAAAGAAAATTCAGTTATGTATTTATTTTTGCTTTATTTACGCGGTCAATTTTCGCGGATATTGTTTATTTAAAAGACGGTACCATTTATGAAAATGTTCATATTTTAGCAACGTCCGGCGGCGGAATTCAATTTGAAACAGCCTCAAAAGAAGTTCAGACATTTACAACCGGAAGAGTTTTGCGATTACGCTATGGCGATAACATTGTAGAACCCATTAACATTTTATTAAAAGATGGAACGTTGATCGAGGGTTTTTTAATTGAGCAGGACAGCAGGATAGTAACAATTCGCAGAATTAAAGATTCTGTAAACGAAGAAAATATTTTAAAAGATAATGTTAAGCAAATGTCCGCAAATAAAATCGTTGTGGTTTACCCTGAAATGGACTTACGTCTGGGCGCATTTATGCCCTTAAATTCCGGCGGATCAAAACTGGGGGTTGGTTTTATGGGGTGGCTTGGTTTTTACATCACTCCTCCCTTTTTACCAAAATCAAAAACCGGCATTGAAGCCGGTTACGTATATATAAAAAGTGACACAAACAAGAACATGGTGATGCATTTAATTCCTGCTCTTGTTAATTTTCAGTATATGATCAATGTTTCAAGTAAAAGTTCAATGGAATTTAATCTTGCTCCAAGAGTTGGCCTTGGCGGCGCTTTTTTAATTTTTAACGACGGCGAAGGCGGTAACTTTTCAAGCGTATTGCCGGCATTTGGCGGCGGTATAGGATTATATATGACTTTAGTTCCAAAGAAATTATTTTTAAATACATTTGTCGACTATGTCGGATTACTCGACAGTAAAGGCATGCTGCATTCTTTGATGGGTTCTATTGCAGTTCAATATCGTTTTTAATATAAAATAAAATGTTTTGGTAAATTTAAAATATGTTTAAATGTAGGGTTAAGAAAATGAAAAAAATAAAACCGTTTTCCATGGTATTGACTATTCTTTTTTTAAATTTTTTCTGTAGCGACAGCGTTGTTGAAAAAATACAAAAATTTAAACCAAACGTTCCTCCTGAAATTATTGTATTTACCTCTGATTCTCCCGGCGGCGCAACTTTATTGCCAAACCAGACATTTCATGTCCACGTAGAAGCAAGCGACCCCAATGGTAATAAAATTACCTATAAATACGATTCTGCGCTCGGCGCTTTCAGCGGTCAGTTTGATAAAGATAAAATGAGCGATGTGGTTTATACACTTCCCGGTGTGTTAAATGCAGGTTTTACGGCCATTGTTCGCGTAACTGTAACCGATGAAAAAGGGGCCTCAACTTCACAGGATTTAAATCTGGGCAGCGGAAAATTAGGGCCGCAAATTACTTTAAATTCTACGGGAACAAGCCCGTTTTTAGTCAGCAGTACAAATGCCGGCGCTCTTTCCAATGGCGGAACTCAATGTTCTTCTTTTTCATGGACTGCCGACGCCGATGGATTTTTCCAGGTTCGTTTTTTAACTGACCCTGCTCTGTCTTGTTCTATGGATACAAGCATCAATGGAAATTTTAAATTTTATTCAAAGGGAACTCCCGTTAATGTCACCGTTCACGGCCCCGGCGCAACATGCCCGGCGTTGCCAAATAGCGTAGATATTAATCTTACCAATGGTACTGTCAATAACGACCAGGTGTATAAGGTTTGTGTCGGCGTAAGAGACGCTCTGGCGCAGGATTCATTTGTCGGCGGAACATCAGGTTATCCTTTTACCCTGGACAATACGCCTCCATCGTCGACGACACCGACGATTAACAACGCTTCCATCATCAATGGTCAGGTATTTACCAGCCAGCAAAGTATAGTTTTTAATTGTGTCGATGCCCTTAGTCCATGTAATGATCTAATGTACACATCCAGCTATTCGCCCACGCCAACTCCGGCAGCGGCAACAGCGCCTGTTTTCACCACCTCGGGCACAAATGCATTGTACACGGCAAATGCCAGTCAGGGCATTGTTTTTGGTAATAACGGCGACGGTTCATATGAAGTCAGGGTAATTTCTCGCGATAATGCCGGTAACATTGAACCTGTTACAATTTTTAATTTTGCGGTAAATTCTGCTTTGCCTGTAATTTCTGCCGCAGCGCCGACAAAAGCAGCAATAACCACCACAGGAGACACGGTTAATTTTGGTACGTCTGATATCGTATGGTCGGCCAATGAAGGCGGTAATTTTGCGGTTGTGATTAACCCTGTCAGTACAACGGCGCCTTGTGGCGTAAACGATACAACCAGTTACGCCAATTTTGCAGCCATTACCAATTCAACCGGATTGGGAAATTCAGGGCCATACATTCCTGGAATTGGGGCAACGGTCACCTCTACCATTAAAGCTGCAGAACTTGCGGCGGGAATAAACAACGTCTATGTTTGCGTGCATGACGGTTTTAGTTATAGCTGGATTTCAAAGCAGATATTTAAAGATGACACTGCCCCGTTATTTACCATGACGCCGTTATTGGGCGGAGCTACATATACCATGTCTCAGGGGACAGTATTTTCTTGTACAGACAGCAGCGCCTGCCGCATAAGTTATACTCAGGATTATTTAGCAAATACGAAAACAGCCCCTGCCGGTATTGCCCCAAATTTCGCAGGATCGGGAACTGTTGTAAACGGCCCGGCGTCAGCTAATATTTTATTTGGAAATCTCGGCGATGGAACCTATACGGTCAAGTACGTATCGCAAGATGCGGTTGGTAACCCGCCTGCTTTAACCGTTAAAACTGAAACGTTTTCTGTAAATAATGTAACCCCCGTGATCAATTTAGCAGGTACGCCGACAAATGCAATCGTAACTACTACCGGCGATACGGTTACCTATGGCACAAGCAATATTACATGGAACAGTACAGACAATGGAACGTATATCGTTATGATTAACGCAGCCTGCCCCGCGGCGTGGCCCGGCGACACGGCAGCTCTTGTACAGGCTTATGCCGGAGCAGGAAAATCTACCGGAACAAACAATTCAGGCAGCTTAACGGCAAATGCAAAAATCACTACAACCATTTTAGCGACAGATCTGACATTGGAAGGCGCAAACATCATTCGGCTATGCACTAATGACGGCTTTTCTACCGTAGAGAAAGCAGTCACGATCAATAGAGACAACACAAAGCCTGTAACAGCAATGTCGCCAAATTTAAACAATTTGAGCTTTGCAGGTAGTCAATCTGTTACTTTTAATTGTTCAGACGCCAACGGTTGCTACGGTATCGCATATACGGAAGCCATGTTGCCCATAAGCGGAGGAGCTTTTCCAGCGGTGACGGTTCCCAGCTTTACTGCAACCACCACACCGGCAACTAATATTGCTCTAGGAAATACATCCGGCCCGGTTACACTTGGAGCAACTAACGCCCAGAAATACACTACGGCGTTTATCAGCAAAGATGTCGTAGGAAATACGGAGATATTCGCCGCTTTAGTAAACCAGGCGCAATATAATATTGATAGTACTTTACCTCAAGTAACTAAAGTATCCGGTCCGACCAATGCTTTTATAACCACTACGTTAAATGGCGTTCAAACCAGCAGTGTTACGTGGTCTGCAAATAAATCGGGAACGTATTATGTAAACATTAACCGTGCGTGTACAGCGTCCACAAACTCTACCGGAGCTGGCAATACTGCAGCATACACCCTTGGAACATCTGGAAATATCACATCAACGTTCGTAGCGACTGATGCGGCTTTTACCCCTGGTAACAACACCATAAATATATGTCTTTGGGATCCTGTTCTATCCACATGGGGTGTATTACCAATAAACGTAAATGTCGATAACACAGCCCCCGTTGTAGCGTATACCCCAAACATAAACGGAATATTTACAACTCCTCAAAGTATTACTTTTTCGTGTACAGACGTTTCAGGCGCAGGTTGCGTGAGCATGAGGTACACTACCGGTTTTACCGCCAACTCATCAACTGCGCCGGCTGTTACCGCTCCAGTTTATACAAGCCCGACAGCCGATGCAGGTACCGGTACTTTAATCACAGGAACTTCCGGCCTGGCTTCGGTTGGAGGAAGCGGCGACGGAACCTATAAAGTGATGTACATAGGCCGCGACAGCGTGGGTAATGTTGCCGCTGCAGGTTCGCTGGTATTTTACGTAAACCAGACTTCTCCATCGATAACCTATGTTTCAGGACCAAGTAATGCCGCGGTAACCACAACAGGTAATACGGCAAGCTTTGGCTCCAGTGATATTGTCTGGAAAGCCAATGAAGCGGGTCAAACCTACCTAATTTACATAAATACGGCTTGCCCTGCAACTTGGCCTGGCGGTACGGCCGTGCCGGCTTCGCCGACAACCACAAACATTACTACCACAGTTAATGCATCGAGTTTACTTGCCGGCGCAAATACGGTTAATATCTGTTTAAACGATGGTTTTGTTACTACCTCAATGGCAAAAAGTATTTATAGAGATGATACTGCGCCTGTTTCAGCCGGAACTGTTCCAGCGGCAACGTACACCACCGCTCAAAATGTAACGTTTTCATGTACCGACAATGTTTCTTGTTCAGCGATAAGTTATACAGTAGCCTACAATGCACACAGCGCAGTTGCGCCGGCGGCTATAACGCCCAACTTTGCAGGCACAGGAACCGTTATAAATGGAGCATCCGGTAATGTAGTTTTGGGTAATCAGGGCGACGGAACCTACACGGTAAGCCGTATCAGTAAAGACAGCGTAGGCAATGTAGAAGCGCCAGTTAGTTTTAGTTTTTCTGTCGATGGTACCCAGCCTTTGATTACGCCTTCGCCAACGTTTACGCCTACGCAGGCAACCGTTACCACAACAGGGTCTACCATTGCTTTTTTTGGTACAACGTATCAGTCTACCGCCATAACATGGTCAACCAACCAGCCAAGCAGTTACTACGTAAAGGTAAATGCATTATGTTCTACCACAACGTTGGGAACATCCAATGCAGCGGGAACCAACGTTTCAGGAACTATTGCTGCAAGTACCAATGTCACAACAACCATCAATGCAAGTGCAGCAGTCCCCTGGCTTGCAGGCGCTAACACCATTCGAATCTGTGCTTTTGACGGTTTTACCACAGCATCTTCTTCGGCAACTGTAAATCTTGATAACACCGCGCCTGCTATTGCGCCTGCCATTACTTTAACATCTCTCGGCTCTACATCGGCAACATTTAACATTACCGGCGGCACCACAGATACCGTCTATTATGACTACAGCACAAATGGTACAACGTGGTCAACGCCAGGCATTTACGCTGCAACCCCGTCATTTACGGCCTCCGGATTAACAGCGGGAACGGCATATACCCTTTCAGTTCGTTTTTATGATGCTGTAGGTAATATAGGCCCGACAACCACTATGAATTTTACGCCAGGTTATACCGTCACGGTTACGGCAACCAATATACCAGCTGTAACTGCGGGTAATGAGTTGAAATTTACTCTCAGTACAAGCGGCCAAGTATTGACTTTTCCTGCCGCCGGCGGATCGGGTACTCTGACATTTACCGCCAGGTTAGCCAATGCGGTTTCGTTTAACGTAGCGACAACCCAGCCGGGCATTACACCGGCAAGCATTTGTTCATTTACCGACAATGCCTGGGGTACTATAGCCTCAGCGAATAAAATTCTCAATGTTAATTGTGTATCAGGCTATCAATACGCGCGTACGATTGCGCCGTCAAACCCGACAGGTAACCGGCCAATGACGACAGATTCGCTGTATACCAGTAATCTTGTGACAGGTCAAGGCACTGTTTTTGGGCTGGCAAAAGTAGGTAATGTTTTATATTTTACCGTGCAAGGTACACACCAGGTTAAATCTGTTAACTTAACTACAAAAGCAGTCGCCCTAGTTGCCGGAAGCGGTGTGGCAGGGCATGTCGATGGAACAGGAACGGCTGCATACTTTAATGATCCGCGAAGTATAACAACAGACGGGTCAAATCTTTATGTGGCAGAATATTCCGGAAATTGCATACGAAAAATCAACATAACGACTGGCGCGGTAACTACGCTGGCAGGAACCGGATTAAATTCAAGTACTGACAATGCAAATTCCCTTTTAGGTACAGTGGGCGGGCCTGTAGGCATCGATATGTGGGGTAATAATCTTGTTTTCGAAGAATACAACTATCATAAAGTACGAAAAATAAATTTAACAACAGGCCAGCTATCTACCATTGCCGGTACAGGAACTGCCGGTTATGCTGATAACGCGACTGGTACTTTGGCAAAGTTCAATCTACCCCATGGCATAACAGTGGATTCCATCAACAATGCAGCGTATGTTGCCGATGCAAGCAATCATAGAATTCGAAAAGTCGATCTGACGACCAATGCGGTAACTACGGTTGCCGGTTCAGATGT
>JAOUFY010000081.1 GCA_029857955.1 Spirochaetia bacterium | reverse complement strand
TCCAATCGCGTTCAGAAGTTTCGCTAAAGGCAAACTTTGTTTTTAAATTTTCGCGAATTGAGTCGGTAATACTTGCTTCCAGATATTCATAATTTGCGTTTTTATTGATGTTTTTAAAAGGTAAAATAATAACCTTTTGCATGTCCTCGGCGTAAAGAGACTTATTTTTTGGTGTAATTACAAAAATTACAGTCATTACAAATAACATAATGACATACTTCCCGTTACCAAAGTTAAATTTAAAATATTTATTTTGCATATATTTTCTATATAACATTAAAATTTGCCGGCCAATTCAGGAATGTATTTTTTATCTTCCATGATGATATGATCAATGATCCAGATTTCAATATATTCAATTAAATAAGAAAGCGCTGAATCGTTACCGTTTAAATACTCTAGCTTAGCCCTTTCTAAATTATTAAAAAAAATATCATGTTCTGTTCTGTGTTTGTCAAAATCGGGATAATTGCATTCCTGCATTACCATTTCTTCATTCTCAAAATGATAATTACAATAGTTTATTAAATTTAAAAATAACGTCTCTATTACATTTTTATCTGAGACTGTTTCAAACACTTCTTTGAACTCATTTAAAAGTTGAATTAAATATTTATGTTGCTTATCTACTTTTTCAATCTTTAGTTCGTAATTTTCATTCCAATCAATCATAAAATCTCCTGCACAGTTTACTTATATCTATAATTTAATATGTTAATTTACCACAATGTATCTTACAAATAGATTACAGATTGAAAAAAAATACAACTTTATGCTGGAATATTTCTCGAAAACTATCGATCTGTTGTCATTTAGTTGCCATATAACGCACTAAATTTTTCAGGAATTTAAAATAGATTGGTATATTTCACGGCTCTTTTGACCTGGTTTTGTTCCAAACGTTGCCAGGATTCGTTTTTCCCACTGTTGATAAAGGCGCACTGCTTCAATTTTATGATCTAATCGAAAATGGCATAACATGAGTCTTTGAACAATTTCTTCAGATGTGTTATCAATGCCATAAACTTTTTCTAGATAAAACAACTCTTGCCGAGGTTCACCCACTTTTTCATACCATGCAGCGGTTTTTAATAGAATCTGGCGCATATCAAATGAAAGATTTTCCCTAACCGAAAATACCCAGGAATATCGCTCATCGCCCGACAAGAATTCACCTGAAAAATACAGGTTCAAGGAACGATCAAGGTATTTTTTAAAATCCTCTGCATTTCGAGGAAGATTGTCTGATACAATTCTAACTTGATTCATAGCTTGCTTTAAATCAAGTACGTCTATCGAGCATAGACCGCTATTTAAAGTTATCCTACCGCCAGAAAGTTCGATCAATTGATCGTTCCCCAGTAATTTTCTAAGCCGATTTAAGGAAACACCAAAGTTGTTAAGAGCATGATCGCCTTCTGTATCCGGCCAAAGGGCATCAACGATGCTTTCAACAGAAACATTTTCTATTCCAAGGGCAATTATGGCCTTTAGTAATGCCAGGGGAGTTTGAGGGGCTTTTTTTGAAAAATCTACAGCCTTACCCTCTTTTAAAATTTCAAATCTTCCGATAGTTTTAATTTTAAATAACCAGGGCCATTTTTCTCTGGCCTGAACATCCGGTGGCTCAAGCGGCCATTTTTGAATCCATGATTCGGTATATTCCCTTTCGATTTCGGCGTTAAGCGCAAACCCGCAAAGACGGGACATCATAGCTGGAATTCGCCATGGAACATTTTTATAATTATATTTTTTCCCCAGTGAAAAAGCCTCTTTTAAAAGAACAATTGTTTTCGGTTCGTTCTTTTGCTTTAATTCAAGCCAGGCTTCGTTAATTAAACTTAAGAACTTTAGATACGAACTTTGAACGAGTACATTTATATCATTTGCCTTGCAAATACATTCATATGCCTTCTTGAAATGATCTAGTTCAGCATACACAATCGATTGACTTAAATAATTAAATAAAAGTGGAATTGGTGTACCAAGTTCTTCAGCAAGACTTATGGCAGTCTGAATACGTTCATGAGCGCAAGGAATATCATTGCGTAAAAATGCTTCGCAACTTGTGTGGTAAAAATAATTTGAAATCCCCAGCCGATGAGAAGTTGATAACATTGGTTTAATTTTTTTATCAAGATTTGCCGCTGTAACTAATTCTCCTTCATATAAGGCACAGGTTAATTTTTGACTTAACAATAAAAAATCGAAGTGATGAATTCCTGTTTTATCTCCAATTGCAAGACCGCGATCGATAACTTCATTTGCCTTTGCAATTTCACCTAACCCCCAGTAGCACATAGCCTCTGAAATACTTAAAACAAGTTGCGCCTGAGGATAAATTTCCAAAGCCCCAAAATCCGATGGCAAGGTTTCCATGAGCTGGATCATTTTAGGCCATTTCACCGTCCAAAGGCAATAAAACAATAAACTGCTCTTTATGTTGACGCGCAGCCTGTAATCGTAAGTTTCATATATAAGCTTATCAAGACGTTTTTCCCAGTAGACTAGCTTGTCATGATCAGGTTTTCTGTAAAGCAGCGCACCAAAAATAGAGGAGGCAACCAATGTTTCTATTTCAACCGATGGAAAATCCGGACATCGCAGACGAAGTTTTTCAAATTCATCGATCCATTGATCAAGCTTGGTAAAATTATCCCATGAATACAAAATCGAATCTGAAATTCCCGCCCATGCCAGATACTGACCCGTTACGTCATTTTTTTCTTTGAATAATTCATAGGCGTAAATAAAAATGGCTGTGCTGCCCGGCGGATTCACAGTTAAAATACCAAAAGCCTTCCAATACACCAACCACGGCGATTGCTTCATAAACTCATCGGGAAACTGGCCAAGCCAGACGTCAAGTGTCTGGGTTCGTCCCTGAAACAAATATTCTCTGGCATGTTTCTCAATTAAACTGGATGCCTCAGTTAAGCATTTTGCTGAAAGATATAGCGTAATTGCATCATCTATTTTCCCGGTCTGTTCCAGAAGACAGGCAGCGGTTTTTATTTTCTGGTCGAATATTTTTTCCGAAAATATTTTTTTTGCCTCTGCCAAAAGAAATTCACGAAATAACGGATGAAAAACATACGTCATTTCAGATATCTGAAGTTTCTCTATAAAAAAATGATCACGATATAACAACGAAAGTATTGAAGCCGCATTTTTTTCACCGGTTAAGCCCTTTGCAATATTTTCTGTATAACCGCCTGGTAAAAGCGCCAACCAGAGAAGAAAATTTTGCATCTTTTCATCGATACCCTTAAGGACTTCACCGGCAAAGTAGTTGAAAATTTCTTCAGATTGAAATAACAGCGACGACTGATTTGAAATTGACAATGGTAATTCAGGGTTATTAACCTTCGCAGCAAGTAAAAGCCCAACGACCCAGCCCTCAGTTTTTTTATAAAGTATTTCCAATAACTGCCGATTTATTTTCAGCTCCTGTTTTTTAATCAGTTCCTCGTATTCCTCGAAAGTAAATCGAATATCGCTCCATTCTATACATTGAAGCCGGTAATTTACAAGCAGCCTTGAAAAAGTAATCGGCGGCGCGATACGACTTATAATAATAACGGTAACTCCATCAGGAATACTATTCAATCCGTGTATAATGGAGTCGTTAAAACTTGATGCATGAGATATATCCTGATAGTTGTCAAAAACAATGACCGCAGGTATTTTAAGACTTTTAAAAAGCTCTTCAAAAAATCGCCTTACAAATACTGCAATTCCCGGTAAATACTCTGGCGTTAACAGCGGCAGATTTATTTTTTTGCGTCCGGCGGCCTTTCGGGCAGCCAGCCCCAGATAGTAAAAAAAACTCGCCAGATCATTGTCGGTTTCATCCATTTGATACCATATATGAGAAATTTTACTTTCAGCAAGATAACTCGAAATCAATGTTGTTTTGCCCGAGCCAGCAGGAGCAGTTATCCATACCAACTTATATTTTTTAGCCTCATCTAATTGTTTAAATAGTCTCGATCGTATAAAGGCGACCGATTTTGGGGCTGTGATTTTAGCAAAAGAATATTCTTTCATATCTCGGCAAAACGGCTATTTTAATAACGTACCTGAATATATAATTTAACGACTTTGGCAATTTCAATTTAAATATTACAGGATAAATTTATCTGTCCATTTTTCTTCGAGCTTTGTCGACGGCATAAGAAATACCGCTGGCATTTATTTTTACATCGTAGTCAAATATTTTCCATTGTTCGGAAGTCAATACAAGATCCCGATTTTCAAGACCGCTGATGATAAATTTTTTTAATCCTTCGTAGCAGAATTTTTTCAAATCATCGCCCTCAAGTGAGTTTTTTTGCGCAACTTCCTGAACGTTTTCGATTTCATCAAGAGCATCATTTAACTGGGCAGCGCCGTCTTTCATGTCGCTCCAGTTTCCATAATGCGTCAGCCAGGCCGATTCCACCTTAAGGTCAAGAATACGCTGAATGCTTTTTCTCGCTTGAGGAATATCAAAATCTGAAGGAGTGGTTGCAGGATACATAAATTTACGACTGCCTAGCTGCAAATCAGGATATGCCAGCCCAAAAGTATCGCCGGTAAAAATTGTATTTGAAGTTGTATCATGTATACAGATATGATGTCTGGCATGACCTTCGGTATGTAAAAAAGTAAACTTCTGACCGGCGGCATCGAGGGTTTGACCGTCTTCCACTGCAATGATTTTTTCACCAGGAACCGATTCAATTTTACCGTACAGACTGTTAAATAACGGCTCGCCATAAACGACCTTGCTTCCTTTGATCAATCTCTCAGGATCCATCAAATGGAGTCTGGCGCGAGGATGGCAAATTACTTTTGCATCAGGACAGCTTTTGACAAGCCCCCCGACACCTCCGCTGTGATCAAGGTGAACGTGTGTGATCATGATATGAGAAATCGACTCAGGTGATATCTCATTGTTTTCCAAAGCAGCAAGTATATGTTTTACAGCAGCGGGATGTCCTGTTTCTACAATGACACTGTCGCTTTGTCCTTTAATTATATACGAAGCGGCTAACTTTTCACGCACGTAATGACAGTCTACCGTTACAACATTTTTATTTACTTCACTCATGGTATTTTTACTACAACTTTGCCTGAACTGGCGCGAGACTCCATCATCCAGTGAGCCTGAGACATTTGATCAAAATGAAAAACCGCGCCAATATAAGGACGAATCTTGTGTTTTCGAACAAACGATACAAGATCTCTCCAAAGATGCTCGACAAGTTCGGCATGAGGTAAAAGCTTGCCAATGTGAAGTGCAGATATACCGTACGAACGCACCATCATTTGTCGAACATCGGCGCGCGGTAAATCTCTCAAAGCCTTATAAATTGAAAAAGGGTTTAATATTTTAAATTCAAGACCGGCAAGACCAACCACAACCACTTTACCAAGCGGAGCCAGCAATTCACGCGACTTTCGGTAAATTTCACCGCTTACAAGATTTAAAATAACATTTACGCCATTTGGATATTTTTCACGAATGATTTCTTCCCATCCGGGTTTGGTGTAATTTAAAACAAGATCTGCCCCAAGTTTTTTTACAAGTTTAAATTTTTCATCGCTGCCAACGACACCAATCACATGACACCCCGATTTTACCAACAATTGTACTGCAGCGCTGCCTACCCCACCTGCAGCGGCATGAACTAAAACAACTTCCCCCTTTCGAACGCGGGCATCTTCAAATAACGCTGTCCATGCTGTTAAGTAGTGCACGGCAAAAGCTGCATTTTCTTCCGGGCTAAATTCTGGTATTGCCGGCATGGTTTGATTTGCAGGAACAGTTATATATTCAGCATATGCGCCATATTGAGTTCCGACAATGACCCTCTGACCGAGCTTTCGATTTTTAACACCTTCGCCGAGCATGTCGATTTTACCGTAAGCTTCCATACCCAAAATATAGGGTTTCGCCGGCGCCCAGGGATACTGCCCCTTTCTCGATAAAATTTCGGCATAGTTTAAACCAATGGTCTCAATTTTAACGCGAGCCTCGCCAGCTGAGGGTACAGGATCAGGCTTTTCCGTAAATTCCAAAATATCAGGTCCGCCGAATTTCGAAAGTAAAATAACTTTCATTTATAAAACTCAACAATTTTAAATAAGTTCATTAATTTATCTTAAACGGGTTTCATATATTGTCAATACATAATTTTAAAGGGGGCAGCCCCCTTGCCCGCAAAGACTGCTTCGACTGCGCTTGCAGTCTTTTTAGGCAACCCCCAGACAAATTTTCGCAGCATCGTAAATTACATATCGTAATTCATATCTTTATTCAAGAGAACGCAGCTCTAAATGCGTACCGCGAAACCGGATAGCAAGCACCTTTACAAGACTTTCATAAAATTCAGCGGCAAGACCTGAATCTTTTTTCACAAGTTCTTCAAAGCGTTTCCTGGAAAGTACAAACAAATCTACGTCGGATTCAGCAATTGCGTCTGCCGATCTTTCCTCATGATCGACAAAAGACATATCTCCAAAAAAATCTCCCGCGCCGAATGTCGCTAAATGATGAGATTTCTGTTCATCGATGGAAAGCAATATTCGAACAATACCGCGTCGAATAAAATATATTTCATCACTGGTATCTCCCGTTAAAAATATTCTTTCGCCCTGCTTAAAGCTTTTTTCTTCCAGATATGATTTAATCGCATTAAGACGATCTGTTGAGAGGTTGCGGAATATTTCAATTTCAGAGGCATCCAACGGATTTTCCAAATGTGAATGGTATAGATTTTTTTCGCTCAAGATAAAATCCTCAACCCATTCAAGCGCATCTGACAATTCATCAAAAATTAAAATACTGGTCGTATGCTTTCTCATAGCTACTTCGCTGAGGTACTTTTCCAGTGTTTGACCTCTGGTTAAAGTAGACGAGGCTCCAGAAAGAATAAGTCTGCCTTTTTTATCTGATAAAATAGAATTGATCTGATTAAAAATATGAACGGCAGTTGAATCAAGAGATTGTACCATTCGTAAATTTAAAATTACAAATTGACATTGATCAAGATCTTCCGATACTGCAGTATAAAACCTGTCGGTATTACCAAAAAAAAGGTTACCCTGAATTTCATAAATCACGGTCCTTGCGCCTTCTTCACTCAACATTTTCATTTCATTGGAAAGGCGGCTTTTTTTTGAAAAAAATGTATTTCCGTAGCTCTTTCTTCGTATAACGGCCCCTGTAATCTGTTCACGGAGGAAAAAGAGAGTGGAAAGAGCAAAACCGGTACCTGCAGCAGCCATTAAACTGTAACGTAAAGCAACTACAATTACGCCGCCAATAACCAGAAAGTCAAAAAAAGCAGCTCGCTTTTTTAACATAAATATAATATTCCAATCAACGGTACGAATGGCAACCAGTATCAATATGCCGGCAAGGGCTGGAACAGGAACCCAGGCAAGAAGAGGCGCAAAAACAACGAAAGCAAGAAGAGTAAAGCCACCCGACAATATTCCAGAAAAACGGGTTAATCCTCCGCTAGACAAATTAACTAAAGTTGCGCCAAGCGTACCGGCACCAGCAATACCGCCGACAACTGAAGCGGCAAGATTGCCGACGCCCTGACCAAACAATTCCCGATTTGAATTACTTCTCGTTCTTCCAAGAGTATCAACAATAACACAGGTTTTAAGGGTATCGATAGAAAGAACAACGGCAAGTGTTGCGCCTGCAATAACACATTGACTGATGACAGAAAATTGTAATCCAGAAAAGCCCGTAAACCGATCTATAAAATATTCAGAAGAAAACCCACCCTGCAAAGATCCAATGACAAGCTTGTTGCCGTCTAAAAAACGAAGATCGGTATAAAAAATAGAAAGTATAAAATAAGTAATGATCCCGCCGACAAGTCCAATTAAAGGTGCTGGAATTTTTTTGGTAAACCACGGAGCAATGTACATAATTACAATTGTTGCAAGACCTATGATAATGGCTGGCAAACTCCATAAAGCAGGCGAACGTAATACATGAATTAGAGAATCAGCAGCGCCCATGCCGGTTAATCTTGGAAGCTGACCAATAAAAATTATGATACCGACACTGCTTAAATATCCGGTAACGACAGGGTAAGGGATGTACTTGATAACCTTGCCTCCCCCAACCATAGAAAATAAAATTTGAAATAAACCGGCAAACAAAACGGTAAGGCCAACAATGATTACGGCCTGTTGTGGAGCTGATTTCGTGATTTGATGCATCCATGGTTCGCTTAAAAGGCCTGCAAGAAAAGCCGCAGAAGGCGCACATGGCGATGAAATGAGTCTGGGTGTTCCTCCAAGCAATGGAGCAATTACGCCAATCGCTATAGCTCCCAGCGTCCCTGCCATGGCGCCGGTTGACACGAAATCCTGACCAAGAGCAGAAAAAACAATGATACCAAAAGCAATTGATTGAGGAAATGAAACCAGCATAGATGCAAGCCCGCCCCAAACATCTGAAATTTTAAAACCTGTTGTACTTCGTTTTGAAAATACTTCTGTAGACATATCTTAGACCATATTTATTTTATTTAAAGAATAGATCAAGAAGTAATTTCTTTTTTATTACCTGATATTAGTGGGTGTGAGTGAATTATATAGGGCATCATGCAGCTTTCCACATGGTATCCCATTGTCCCGACAGATAGGTTGTTCTAAGTTTTGCAATAGCATTCGCGCCCTCGGTAGTCCATTTCATTCCTGCTT
>JAOUFY010000134.1 GCA_029857955.1 Spirochaetia bacterium | reverse complement strand
ACTTCGCAAATAGCTGGAGCCCGTGCGCCAACTAAATTCAATATTACTAATTTTTTGCTTTTCTGTTGATTTTACAAATATTATTATGTCACATGAATAGACTGGTAAAATGCAACCGCGATCAGGCAATATTATTTTCTAAAACAATAGCTGAACACCTAGGGCAGAAACACGAAATATTTGGCTTTATAAAATTAATAGATTCACTTGACCTTAAGCCATTTCTGAAACATTACTCCGCAGAAGGTGGCAAAGCTTATTATCCGAGCTTGATTTTATCTGTATTAATTTATGGATACCATAGAGGCTGGCGGTCTAGTAGAGTCTTACAGCGGGCTTGCGAAGAAAATGATGCCATGCGTTATTTAGTGGGTGACCATCGCATAAAGTATCGTGCGATCGCAGAATTTCGTATAACCTTTGCTGAAGAAATTGCAGATGTTTTTAAGCAATCCGTTGGTCAGGTTGTAACACGTCGTCCCAGTATTGGCAAAGATGTAAAAGTTGACGGAACTAAAATCAAAGCAATGGCTGCAAATGATCAAACTTATACAAAGAAAGAATTAGCAGAACGTAAAGCATTGATAGAAAAGAAAATTTTAGATTACCTTGATGGCGGTATTGCTGATGATAAACGCGAAGATATTGAATTGGGAGATAATGACGGTTCAGAAATTGACGTTGAAGAAACGAATAAGCGGATTGCAGATTTTATAGCAAAACAAAAACAGTTAAAGCGTCAACATCAATCCGATGTGGATAAAAGTAATTCTGCAAAAAAACCAAAAACTGAAAAACCTACAGATCCAAATCAATTGTCCATATTTACTGCTGCAAAAAAATTACAAAAGATAAATGTTGCACTTGAAAAAGCGGCTGATTTAGCTGATGATGCCAATATAAATCTAACAGATACCGATGCTCGTTTTATGAAAAATGGCGGTAAGATTAAGCAAAGTTTTAATGCACAGGTTGCTTCCAGCGAAGGATTTATTATAGCTGCAGATATTGCTAGAGGTAATTCTGAAAATGATTTGGAGCAATTGGCTCCTACTTTAGAAGCTGCACAGAAAAATATTTCCTCTCCCATTGAAAAGGTTACAACTGATTCTGGTTATTTTCATGCAAGCGGATTGAATCATTTAGAGAAAAATAAGATTGAAGGATTTATTCCCTCGCCACAGCAAACTGCCAAAGAACGTAAACAGGAAACAGATTCAGGTTATGAGTCGCACTATTTTACCAAAGATGAAAAATCTAACTCTTTAATTTGTCCAAAGGGTAAACCTTTACATTTTCATCGGGAATTTACAGAATCCGGAAATAAGTATTTTTCTTTTCATTGCAAGCCAATCCATTGTGTGCCATGTCCGCTTCGATCTCTATGTTGCACTACTAAAGAAGATTTAAAACGAGGATATCGTTCACTAGAACTGGGAGATGTTTATCTGTTGAAGCACACCATGATTTTGAAGATGAAGACTGCCGAAGCCAAAAAAATATACAAAAAACGTGGAGCTGAAATTGAACCGATATTTGGGAACTTAAAACAATTGCGAAATTTTCGCGAATTTCTGTTACGTGGCATAAAAAAGGTCGAAACAGAATTAAAAATCACTTCCACTGCCTTTAATTTTGGTAAAATCGTTAGATTAGCGATGGTATAATAGCAGAATCAGGCAAAAACTAATAAAATTACAAATCCTTTACTTCTTTAGCAAAAAATTATTCCTATTATATTTAGTTGGCGCACTGGCTCCTTCGTTGCGGTGCTCGGTCTTGCGGCGAAGAAATCGTTGACGCCTCGTTGGTTATAGAATATTTTAACTCGGCATCAACGAAGCCGCTGCGACACATTTTTGCTACGCAAAAACGTCTTGTAAACTTTTCGTTAAGCGAGATTTTTTGGTGGGGTGGTTGAAATATTATATATTTTGTAATTACTTTTTGCCACGCTTGGTCTGAAAATATTGTTTTCGTGTATGATTGAAAATTGATCAACGACAATTAGAAGTACCTATCAGCGACACTTAGAATTACCGCTCAAATTACGACTCAATAATGGGTCATGAAATCAGATAGAGAGGTAAAACATATGAAAAAAGAAAGGAATAACGGCA
>JAOUFY010000080.1 GCA_029857955.1 Spirochaetia bacterium | reverse complement strand
ATTTTACCTTTTAAAAACATCAATAAAAACGCAAATTATGAATATCTGGAAGCAAGTATTACCGACTCAATTCGCGAAAATTTAAAAACAAAGTTTGCCTTTAGCGAAACTTCTGAACGCGATTGGAAGGCCATATCAAAAAAGAATTTATTATATGATAACGAATGTTATACGGCTACTTTTGGTATGAATCTTGGTCTTTACGCCAACCAGGATGTGGTCATAAACGGCGGCTTTATAATAAAACAGGGCAGTAAAGACGAAGACGAGGTAAGTACAACCGTTCGTATCATCAGCATTACTGAAAAAAAAATCATTTCAGAGTTTGTAGTTGATATTCCTGCCAACAACCAGTTGTTCACTGCCATCAGCGAAGTTTCAGATAAAGCAGCTAAAGAAGCCTCCAAAGTATTACCAAATAAAGAAGACTGGGAAAAAAACCGCGGCAATAAAAAGCCCGCTAAAAAATTTGTTTCCAATGTCGCCCTGGGTATTCGAGGCGGCGGTGCGTTTTATATGGGCGGCTGGTCAGATCAGTTCAGTACAAAATTGCCGGCCTTAGGTGTTTTACTTAGAGCCAATATGCCCATCGTATGGGATCGTTTTTTTATAGAAGCTGGTTTAAATTATTTTCAGCATGAAATTAAAAAGGGCTCTAAAAATTATTTTACCGCCAACAACCTCACGCTTCTGGGCACAAATATGATGATCGGCGCGGCAGTGGGCGTTGATTTTTATTTATTTGATATATTTTCGCTATCGCCAAAAATCGGCGGAGGCGTGATTAACCAATCTTCGCAGGTCAGCGGTTCAGTTTCACAAACAACCACCAACAATATACCGTATGCCGGTGCCGGTTTTGAATTTATGTGGAATGCCACCGATAGTTTAAGCGTTGTTTTCGACAGTACCTTTAACGGTCAAATTGAAAGTTTCAAGAAACCCCAGATGACCGTAATAACATTTATTCCCATAGCGACATTGGGCATAAATATAAAATTTTAATTTAATATATAGTACATAGGAGAAGGAAAATGAACACAATATCAAAAATACTGATTACAGGGCTGCTTGCCGCAGCCATCTTTACAAATTGCAAGGGCGATACATCTACTGCCGATTTGTTAAACGGCAAGTTTATCAATGTGCAGGCTGACACCACGCCGCCGAATATTTTATCTCCACAGGATGGCGCAACCATCGGTCTTACAGCAGTGTTACAGTGGACGGCCAAATCAGGCGCGGCGACATATACCATCGACGTAGCTACAGACAGCGCATTTGCAAACCCGATTACCGGAAGTCCATTTACGATCAATGCTCCTTCGACTTCATATACCCTTGATTTAACCGCCATGGGAGGAAACACCTATTACTGGAGAGTTCGCGCAGACACTACCGCTTCGGGCCAGTACGGCCAGTCCAGTTTCAACGCCCTCGACAATATTCTTTATGTGTACTGCCCTGCGGCCACCGTGGATTGCGTTGCCGCAAATTCCGGCCGGGTGGGTACCAAATCCAATCCTTACACCAGCATAAGTTATGCACTGGCCAGAGCTGTGGTACTGAGCGTTCCTGAGGTACGGGTGGCCGCTCGGGACGCGACGGGAACACCTTATAATGAAGCCATTACCATCAAAGATGGGGTCAGTATGTTTGGTGGATATAACTCCTCATTTACAACAAGGGATGTTGCGGCCAATCCGACAATAGTAAATGGCGCTGGCAGTACCGTTGTTTATGCAAGGGACATTTTTCAAACAACCGTTATCGATGGCATAAAATTTGTTAATACTGCCAGCGGTTTTGCAGCTACCTTTGGGGTGAAAACTGATAACTGTACCAGTGCCCTGCTTTTTCACAATGTTCATATTAATGGAGGTAACGGAAACATAGCCTCGGGAATGAATAATGTAAACTTTTCCATGCCACGAATAGTGCAAAGCACAATAACAACCGGCAATGGTATGACCATTCAAACATCGATTGGCGTTTTAAATCAGGATGGTTCCATGCCCGACATTCAAAATTCGACTATAACCACTGCCGGAGTATCTGCTTCACAAACCTATGGAATTCAAAATAACGCCGCGGGTGTTACACTGATCAACAGCATTGTTACGGCCTCAAACTCGCAGAATATATCGTACGGAATTTACGGGGGTTCGATAGCGATAAACAATAGTAACATTACATCGGGGAGCGCATTTTCTGTTGGTGGGGTGAGTCAAGGCATATCTGCTGAACAAGGTAACATAACCTCAAGCGCTATTGCCCTGGGGGATGCAATTTCCCAAACAGGAATATCTCTATGTAACTCTACTGGCGCAGTACTTGTTAATATTACAAACAATGCCATTACAGGAAAAATTATTTTATGTAATAATACAATTAATGACAGTTTAACTGTTACCAACAATACAATTTATTTTCACGGAAGCGAAACAGGAATTGAATTAAAAAATGCAGTAACTTCAGCAAACATTTTAAATATTAGCAGTAATATTATTGAAAACAATAATAGCTTTTTTACGAGCACAGGTATTAAAAGCGGAAAAACTATTTTTAACAATTTAGATAAAAACCTTTTACATACATTGAACTTGCTGAATTACAATGACATCTGGTCAACGCAAACCTGTTCTGCTCTGGTAACCTCAGGTAGCGGTACATTTGATTATACAAATGCAATTATTAATAAAACCATAGCTAGCGGGATTGGTAGCAATTATATTGCCAGTGTTTTTGTTTCTGGTTCAAATATCTATACCGGCACAACCGGAGGATTGACTATTTCAAATAATAACGGATTAACTTTTTTAAATAAAACAGTTGATAATACTGGAAGTTGCTCCATTGCCGGGAACACTACTCTTGCATCTTGTACAGCAGCCGGCGGAACATGGACTTACGGTCTTGGAGCTAATTATGTTTCCGGGGTTTTTGCTTCTGGAACAAATATTTATGCTGCAACTTTTTATAGGGGTCTTTCAATTTCTACCGATGGAGGCACGACTTTCATTAACAAAACAGTGGATAATACTGGCAGTTGTTCCATTGCCGGGAACGCGACTCTTGCCTCTTGTACAACAGCTGGCGGAGCATGGACGTATGGTATACGCAATAATGGCTTATCTGGGGTTTATGTTATTCCGGGTGCTAGCCAGGCAACCGATAAAATATATCTGGCAGCAAACCAGGGGATCTCTATCTCTTTAGACGGTGGAGCAACTTTTACAAGTCCAGCAATACCAGTAATTGCCGGGTCACCTTTAGGGATTTTTGTTTCTGGCAATAGCATCTACGCCGGAACATCAGGCGGACTTTTGATTTCCACGGACGGGGGCGCCACATGGGTCAATAAAACCATATCCAACGGTCTTGTAAATAATTGGGTTAACGGTATATACGTTATTCCTGGAACAAGTCAGGGTACCGACAGAATATTTGTGGCAACCAGAGGTGGCCTTTCGATTTCTACTGATGGCGGACTGAGTTTTACAAACAAAACCACGGCAAATGGACTGGCAAGCAACTGGCTTTATGGTATTTTTGCTTCCGGCGCTAACATTTATGTAGCAACATCCGCTGGGCTTTCAATTTCTACTGATGGAGGTATAACTTTTATCAACAAAACAACCCTGAACGGCCTTGCAGATAATGGTGTTCTTAGCGTATTTAATTCAGGTAAAAATATTGTTTATGCCGGTACTGCCGGCGGACTTTCGATTTTAACATTAACCGATATTGCTTCTACTTTTGTAAATAAAACTACCTCTAACAATTTGGGCAGTAATTATGTAAATAGCGTCTTTACTTCAGATAAAAATATTTATGTTGGAACTATAGGGGCTGGCGGTTTTCTTGGTGGCCTTTCGATTTCTACTGATGGCGGACTGACTTTTTCGAATAAAACCACAGCTAATGGTCTGGGGAATAATTCTGTTAGAGGAGTTTTTGCTTCTGGCTCGAATGTTTATGCGGCAACCGGAGGTGGTCTTTCGATATCCAATGATGGTGGCGTTACTTTTATAAACAAAACTACGGCAAATGGGCTGGCAAGTAACTTGCTTTATGGCGTATATACTTCGAATTCAAATATTTATGTTTGGAGCGATAATGGCCTTTCGATTTCTACTAATGGCGGATTAACTTTTTCAAACAAAACAACGACTGATGGGCTGGGTAGTTTAGTTGTTTATGATGTTTTTGTGTCAGGCCAAAATATCTATGCTGGAACAACGGGCGGACTTTCGATTTCTACCAATGGCGGACGGACTTTTTCGAACAAAACAACAGCCAACGGTCTCGGGGATAATGTTGTTATAGGCATTTTTGCTTCAGGCTGTAATATTTATGCTGCAACCAAGGGAGGGCTTTCAATCTCCAATGATGGTGGATTATCTTTTCAGACCAAAACAACAGCTAACGGCTTAGGCAGTAATTTTGTTCGCGATGTTTTCGTGTTGGGATCATATGTATACGTTGCTACAGAAAGTGGGCTTTCTATTTCTACTGATGGCGGCCTTTCGTTTTCAAATAAAACAACAATGAATGGATTGGGCGGAGATTTAGTTATTGGTCTTTTTATTTCAGGGACAAATGTCTACGCAGCGACTTCCCCTTCTGGTACTGCCAGTGGGGGCCTGTCTATTTCGGCAAGCGATCTGCCTGCTTGCAGCAGTATATTTTCAGAAACCACCGGCGCCGTGACACCCATTGGCAACGTGCGTTATAATTTAACCGCCGGGGCAGCAGGATCTGGCGCGGCATTTGACAGCACGGTCTATAATCCCGCCGATCCTAAAACCTGGGTGATTCTCACCGGCGGACCGGCTGATCTTGACTATAGTCTTGCAAATCCACTAACGTGGGGCTGGACCATTGGCGACGCTGGCGCAAATGCAGCCAATGCGGGTTATACCGGAACGCCGGGAGCGACCTGGTAATCTTGCGGGGGTAGGGGTTGACTAAAAAGTTGCGAATTTTGCGACTTTTTAGACAACTCCCAGGGGCGCGCTCTTAATTTCTTTTGTTAGAGTTTTTTAGAAAATCAATTTCAAAAGTTTTTATTTACAACCCTAAACATGATTTTTAGATCTCCCATGCGTAGTGTTTATCTTATAGTGATTTTTTGTTTCATGCAACAACCTTTCTTTGCACAAAGCGTTCAGGTGAATATGAAGGTACTTCGAAAAAATGGCGAATTTTCTCAGAAGATGCTAGTCACACAAAACAAGGCTGAAACGTTGGTTGAATTCTTTGACACCGCAGGGGAAAGTTCCCTGAATCGATTTTCGCCAAAAATGGAATCTCTCGAAACCCGCTACATTGATACAAACAACAAAGAATACTTAAAAATTACATTTGATTCAGTTTCACGAACAATACTTTCTGAAGGCTCGATTGTTAAAAAATACGAATTGGAAACTCCTGTATATGACGGCAACGGCGCCTTGTTTTATGTTTTTTCAAAAATTCTTCCGAAATCGAATCATCCTTACATATTTAATCTTTTGCAAAGCAAAGAAAAAAGAATGGTAAAGATGTATTTAAAGTATGTTGGCCAAGAGAAAATACTTGTAAACGGCAAACCGGTAGAGTCCGTAAAATACGAGACTGGTCTTGTTAGTAAAGTTTTATCTGTCTTCTGGCCTTATACCTATAACTATTGGTTTTCGATGAAAACCCATGAATTTGTAAAATACGAGGGGCCGGTCGGTCATAATGACAGCGAAACCATAGAAGTTCGCGAGCTGAATAAATAATTTATTTTAAAATAAACATGAAATATATTCATTTGAATTTGCATTACACCCCTTTATGTATGTTTCAAAGAAAAAATATTTTACTGTTCATCCTGCTGCAAAATCTATATTAGCAATTTATGATAGATATCACACATAAACAAACTTCGCTTCGCACAGCGCTGGCCTCAGGCGAAATTAAGCTGACGAAAGAAACCATTCCTAAAATCATCAATAACGAATTACCGAAAGGAAATCTTTTCGATATTGCACGAGCTGCGGCCTATCTTGGCGCAAAAAACACAGCTTCGCTGATACCGCATTGTCACCCGACGCCAATAGAAAGTCTCGACGTTAAATGTGAGGTAGACGAAGCGGGGTCAAGGGTGATAGTCAAAGCTCTTGCTAAAACCATTTATAAAACCGGCATTGAAATGGAAGCCATGACGGCGGTATCGATTGCGCTTTTAACCATTTATGATCTGCTTAAACCCGTCGATAAAAAGATGGAAATTGGTTCTATCAAACTACTTGAAAAAACCGGCGGACGTTCTCAGCAAATGGCCGAACTTAAAAAAGGTCTTACTGCTGCGGTTCTGGTTTGCTCCGATTCAACAGCGGCAGGCAAACGACAGGACAAGTCGGGTTTAATCATCCAGGAGATGTTAAAAACCTATGGGGTCGAAATTTTAGCCTATGAAATTGTACCGGATGAGCCGGAACAAATTCAAAAAAATATCATCGAATGGGTAAAAAAAGACATTGCTTTTGTGTTTACAACGGGGGGCACAGGTTTAAGTCCAAGAGACCAAACCGTTGATGCCGTTAAAAGTTTATTTGAGCAGGAAGCGCCTGGAATCGGCGAGGCAATGCGCTCTTATGGCATGAACATGACTCCAAAGGCCATGCATTCCAGATCGGTGGCGGGTTCGATTCAAACAACCCTGATCGTTTGTCTGCCGGGGAGTTCAGCCGGTGCGCGCGAAAGTTTACAGGCCGTTTTACCCGGTTTGTTTCATGCGCGGTCGATGCTAAAGGGCGGAGGTCATTAACCCATAGATGAGCATGAAAGTTCAAGCTGATTTGACAGGTCTTGTTCTCTGCGGCGGTCAAAGCAGTAGAGTGGGTACAGACAAGGGATTACTTTCGCATAACGGAAAATCATGGTCTGTGGCAATTGCAGATTTAATCGGCGATCATGTTCCGGATGTTTTTATTTCATTGCGAAAAGAACAGGCCCCATCTTATGAGAGCATGTTTAAGGCTTCTCAAATGATTTTTGATCAAAACGATATTCAAGTAAATGGTCCGCTCAAAGGACTTTTAAGCGCTCATAGGGATTTTCCCGATAAAAACTGGCTCGTTGTTGCCTGCGACATGATTTCAATTAGTTCGGAAATTTTATACAAACTTGTTAAAGCTTTTGAAAAGAATCCTGGTTATGGAAGTTACATGTATAAAAACCAGAGCAATCTTGAGCCGTTATGCGGTGTTTATATGAAAAACAAGCTGAATGAACTGTTCATCAAATCTAAGCACATCAGCGATTTTTCTCTGGTTCGGAACCTGAATATGAATCATTGCTTCGTCATTGAAGCTGACGAAAATGATGTCGCTGCGTTGAGAAATTACAATAAATTGCGGGATTATGAAATTACATAATTTCAGCTTTTGCATTTTTATGGCGCAAAAAGCAGTAATGTAGTGTAAAGATCATCGAGTCTCCCCTCTTTTCGACAAAGATCGAATAAAAAAACAATAAACCTTTTTATAAAAACAAATGATAAATTATTAAATTGGTCTCTTGTTCAAGTTTTAATGAAACTATTTTTTAGTCAATTGTTTAACAACAAGCTCTGCGGTAAATCGAGCGTAAAACTGTAAGCCCAGAAATATTAAAATTCCGCCGATATAAAATTTTTGCCAGTTTTGTAAAAACACATGGCTTTCATTGTTTATTGATTTTTGATAATCGTACATCACTAAACCCATGATGCCGCCGACAAACCAGATGAGAATTGCCATGATGAGATCTTTTTTTACAGATAAAACAGATGGAATGAGGTATCCAACGGTGAATATTCCAATCAGCACAAGGTACATTTTAGCCGGTAGAGGTATAAGAAAGGGCAGAATGACAGAAACTGCGGCATATATAGCAACAGAAATGTAAAATCGGATTTTAAACATATAACAAAAGAAATTTTCAGTCAGGTGTGTCAATCAATGTGAACAATTTCGATTCCATTTTCATTTAAAAATTTTCTGGCCTTGCTGCAAATCGGAGCATTTGTCATTAAATCAATTTTAGCCGAAGGAATAAGTTCGTTTATTAGTTTAATTTTTTCGAGAACTTTTTCTCCATCTTTTAATAATATACGGCTTTTTCTTTGAATAATAATGGAATAATGATTCTTGCCTGTTTTTTCAAGGTCTGTTCTTCCAGTAAGACCAAATTTTACAGGGTTAACTTTTTGCGCCACAGGAAAGTTTTTATATTTGAAACATTGGTGCGACTATTTTTAATGAAAAATATACGAATTTAAGTAGGGTGTGAGTATATATTGTAGGGCAAGCAGGATTTTAAGCAGAAAACCTCGGTAAAAATATTTTTTTATTTATATACACAGTTGATTTAACTGATGTTCCGACTTTCCCTTGATTTGAAAGTAGACTTTGTGATCAAGGCTCTTGAAAGCGCCATGCATTGCTGGAGAAACGATTCGCGATCAATTTTTTCCACAGAAGAAAAAAGAAAAATACAGCGGTGTTCACATCATGCTGTATCCGCCAGACTATGGAATTTATATTGAATTTACAATATTACGAAAATTGATATTAGATTTTTTTTAGACGGAAATCTGGTTGTTGTTCAGACCGCCAAAGACGATTTAATTAAACTAGTGCCATTTTAATCAATCAAAATTATGCTATGGGCGGAGGTTTGTGTATATAGAAATTATTTCATGATAATCGCG
>JAOUFY010000079.1 GCA_029857955.1 Spirochaetia bacterium | reverse complement strand
AAAGGCTTTGAGATTCGGGAACGACCTTTACATCGCGTACATAATCTTTTAATGAGAATTTTTTTAATATTTTTAGAAATGATTTTAAAAGATCTTTTGCATACAACAGACCAATGTATTTTCGGTGTCCGTTTTCTTCTTCATAAATGGGAATACGTGAGTGACCGGTCTGGTTGATTATTTTAATTATACTTTTGTAATCACTGTTGACAGAAAGAGAAGTTACCCTGGCTAAAGGAATTTTAATTTTTTCTGCCGTAAAATTCAGCAGATGTATTACGCCAAGAATCATTTGAATCTGGTCATTACGAACCGGCAGTTCAATATCATCAAAAAACTGTATCAATTCCTGTCGGATGGTATCATTTTTGGTAAATATTTGATTTAAGAGCGCTTTTATTCTGGAAGTTTTTTCTTCTTTTTTGCTATTATCTTTTGAGGTAATTATATTTTCCATTTTGTTTTATCCTCCTACCTTCAGGTAGTAAGAGGGGCTGAGTCGACTCCAAGATACGATAGAATTTTTTTCTCAAGATACTTCATTTCAATACTACTTTCTTCGGATGTCTCGTGGTCATAGTGAAACGCATGTAATAATCCATGCACTAATAAAATAATAAATTCGTTTAATAATGTCAAATTATGCTCGTTACATTGTCTGGCTGCAGTGTCCTGTGAAATGTAAATTTCTGCTGAATTTGGCTGATTTTTTACTAATCGTGTTTCATCAAAGGGAAAAGTTAAAACATCGGTTGTTTCATTTTTACTTCTATATTTTAAGTTCATTGATTTTATTTCAGGGTCGCTTATCACAATTACATTTAAAAATAAAGGTTCCCATAAATGATTTTTATTAAAAAAGTCAAAATGATCAGTATTTCTGGCAATGTTGTGTACGGTTTCTAAAAGTATTTTTAATTCCTCATCATTTAATTTTGGACTGATTTCCCAGTGAATCTCAATCTCCATTATAGTATGTGAAAATGAGAAAACAGCCTGTCAACAATTAACCAGGTTTTTGCCGATATAGTTGTCAGGAGCAAGGTATCATTTTGATAAATAACATATAAAATATTATGTTGTAGACTCAATAAAACATACTTTAAATATAGATTTTATGGCAAAAAAAATAAAAAATTTTAATGAATATTCCGAAAAAACACAAAAAGGCGCTGAACTTTTTAATAACAAAAAATATGAAGATGCATTAGATGTTTTTCTGGAGCTATCAGAATACAATACCACCAATTATAAAGTTTTTGAAACTCTGGCCTTAATATACATTAAATTAAATAATATCAACGCTGCCGACGAAGCCTATAAAAAAGCTCTGGAATTGTTCTCACTTCAATCTGGAGTTACTATAAAGTCAAAGAGTTTTGACGAAGTTGTTGCCGGTTTAGAAACCATGGATAATTTAAAGTTAATGTATGAAAAAGAATGTGAAAATTCCAATCATACCGAGACTAAAAGTGAAGGTCAAAACGAGGATATCACCGTTCATCGACTTCCGTTAATGATTGGAATGCGGTATATGGCAGAAGGTGATTTTAAAAAAGCCGAAGAATTACTGGTTCAACATCGCAATAAATATTTTCATGATAAAAAATTGTAATATTTCTTGTCAATGTATTTCATCGAAATGAAAATATCCATGTGGAAAAATATTATGAAGTTCATAATTCAGATTCAATTTTTACCCCCGAGGTGAAACTTTTTCGGTTTTTAAAAGAACTTTTACTTAAAGATTATAAAATTTATGAAATGAGTCAAAAACAGGGAGATTTAATTCCTTACCATACTCATGCCTATAAAGAAATTATTGTTATGGCTGAAGGCCATATGCGAATGATCATTGAAGAAGATCTAATTGACTTAAAAGAGGGGGATATCATCACTGTTAAACCCTGGGCTGTTCATTTAAGTTGTTTTCCCATTAAAAAAGGGGCATTATTTTATTTATGTCACCCGCTGAAAAAGAATTAATAAAAAATTGCTATTACAAAATTATTTTGATTTAAGTCGTAATATTTTAAAACGTATATGCGACACTTGTTGCAAGATAAAAACCATTATAGGGAGCATTGACTCCGGTTAATTCAACTCCTGTTTTTTCCATAACGACAAGCTGCGTTAAAAACATTTGCCGAGAATAAACTTCTATCAGGTAACTGGTTTGATTGTAAGTTGGAAAAGGACCCGCTTTTAAAAAAATACTTCTCCAATCAAAACCAAAAAAGCCCTGACCAAATCCAAATATATTTGATGAACTGGTTTCATCAAAACCCTGAAAATAAGATCTCGATACTAAAATAAAACCAAACTGCATCGGGGTTTTATCAAAAACAGGTTGAACTTTTCCAAATGTGAAATCTAAATATAAGTCATACGTTCCAAAATAATGACCAAATGTAGTATTTGAAGGAGATGTGTTGTATTCAGTGATAAAAAATTCGTTTGTTTTAAAACCAATACCAAGTTCAATGCGCAAGGGTATTAAAGGTCTTTTTGTATCTTCAGGAAGAGTCATTCTATATTCAATTTTCGTTAATGATCTGTCATATTCAATTTTTTGTGGTCCTGTAAGCATATCCTGAAAAAGATATCTGGGATATGTGTAAAATAAAAATGAACTGAATTCCTGTTTAAAGCCAAAGCTAAGCCCAAGTTTTGTATCGTTACTTTTGGCTGCAGTTAAATTATGAATAAAAACTCCATGACCATCTATTCTGTTGTAGCTAAAATCGGCCTGTGAAAAATAAATTCCCATTCCGTAAAAAAATTTTTTATTATGAAGATTAAAACTGATATTTTCTTCTGAAGTAATAAAATATGGTATGTATAATCCGGGTCCAGGTGTTTTAAATTCGCCAACGATTTCAACTTCCGGCGAAGCCCAGATATCGGTCATAAGGCCTGCCGGTAATGTAAATACATTATTGGCTGCATGATGGTGTGGCGTCAGCATTAACTTTGTTATCGACAGTTCATAAATGCCGTTTATTTCTAATAAAGAATCAGGTTTTTTAACAGTTAAATTATCCGGTTCTTGCTTCTGTTCATTTTTCAAGTCAAAAATTTTTTTATCGGCAATTTTTTTGTAAGCATCAGGAAGCCATTCTTGTACATTTTTATTTTGAGGATCAAGCGTTAATGTTTTTTCTCCGTAGGTTATGGCATCCTGATAATTTCCCTGTATGTAATTCATTTTACCAAGATTGGCAATGGCAGTAATAAGAGTTGGATCACGATCTACTGCTTTTTGAAAAAATTCAAGCGCATTTGTATAATCGCCTTTAAGTACATATGTATATGCCAGATTGTTGTACAACATTGCGGCATTTTTATCTTGAAGAGTCACTACGTTTTTAAATTTTGAAATGGCAGGATCATGCTTACCCAGATTTATTTCGTCAACAGCTTCTGCGTTTAGCGGTTCATAGTTTTTATCCGTATTAACGATTAAATTTTCATCAGCAAAAAGATGTGTTGAGTTTGTAAAAATCGTTAGAAATATCATTAAAATCAGTAGAAAGTAATTTTTTTTCATTTGTAATCTACTTTGAAATTTTGATAAAACATACTCATTTGTATTTAGCCCGACAAGTATTTTATACTGCATTAAAGATGCCCATGTGCTAATTTTATTATTGTTTACAATTCAGGACTTATTAGCCGGTCAATGATATCGTCGGGCGTTTTCAGATGTTCGAGTTTAACAGTGTTTTCAAATAAAAATTTACCAACTCGCAGACGGCGAAGAGATGCGAGGGCCGCCGGACATTGTACTCTTATGCCTAAATCATGAACCAGAGTACGTACATAAACGCCTTTGCCGCAGCTGATATAAAATGAGAATGTATTGGAATTGATTTGCTCAACAATGTTAAATGTGTCTACGAAGACTTTTCTCGTTTGAATGTCAACAATTTGAGAGGATCGAGCGTATTTATAGAGCGGTTTACCGTTTTTTTTAATGGCAGAGAAAATAGGCGGTATTTGATCGATTTCTCCTTTATAAAAAGAAGCAGCATTTTTTAGAAATTCAAGATTGATATCAGGGGATAAATCGCTGGTTTTGCCGATGGGGGTTCCTGTTATATCCTGTGTGTCGTATTCTTGACCAAAGATTAAAGTGCCGTCGTATTCTTTGCTGCCTGACATTAAGGTTTCAGATAATTTCGTTGCTTTATTTACCAATATGGGCAGAACACCGGTTGCTAATGGATCAAGAGTTCCGGCGTGACCGACTTTTTTTATTTTTCCAATTTTTCGAATGATCCGAATCACATCCATGGATGATAAACCCGTTGGTTTATCGATATTTAAAATTCCTGATTTTTCAACAGGAGCATAGTTTTCACCGGTCTGTACCGGTAAGTAATCTTTCCACAGATTTTTGTTATAGATCATAACAGGTCAGGTATCTGACAGGGCTGAAAAGGCCAATCAAATTTAGTTTTGTTTTTTATTTTTTAAATATTTTTTTAACGTAGCCGATGGAGTCGACAAGTTTATCAATGTCTGAAAAATCATTGTATAAATAAAAACTGGCGCGATTGGTCGCCGATGTGTTCCATGCCTGCATAAGAAGCTGGCAGCAATGGTGGCCGGCCCTGATGCATACGTTATGTTCATCAAGTATGGTACCGACATCATGAGGGTGAATTCCGGGTATGTTAAACGATAATACCCCCGCTTTTTCAACACGGTCAAGATCAGATAACGACGGGCCAAACACATGAACCCCGATTTCGTCTAGTTTTTTCATGCCATACTTAAGAAGCTCTTTTTCCCAATTTAAGATATTGTCCATACCGATACGATCCAGATATTCAATGGCTGCGCGAAGGCCGAAAACCCCGGCAATGTCGGGAGTTCCCGCTTCAAATTTGTGGGGAATCTTGTTGTATGTGGTTGCGGTTTT
Organism: Spirochaetia bacterium; assembly: GCA_029857955.1. Lineage (GTDB taxonomy): Bacteria > Spirochaetota > Leptospiria > Turneriellales > JAOUFE01 > JAOUFE01. The sequence continues at coordinate 3,830 of JAOUFY010000079.1, read as the reverse complement.
TGTAACATCGAGTATCATGTCGCCGCCTCCCAGAAATGGAGGAAGATTGTCAAGAAGGCCTTTTTTGGCAAGCAGCACACCGGTACCGGTTGGCCCCAGCATCTTATGTCCGGAGAAGGCGAAGGCATCGGCATCGATTTCGTTTAAATTAATTTTATGATGACATACTGCCTGAGCGCCGTCAACGATAAAGACGGCTCCTTTTTCGCGGGCAAATGTTCGAAACGGTTCAAGATTGTGGATAATGCCGGTGACATTGGAAACCTGGCTGAGCGAAACAACTTTTACACAGCGATTTTTAAGTTTTTCTTTAATTTCAGCAAAGGCATTTTGCGAAAGTTCGCCGTTTTGTAAAATCGGAACAAAGACAATTTCTAACCCTTTTTCATCGGCGATCATTTGCCAGGGAACAATATTGGAATGATGTTCCGATTCAGTAATCAAGATAACATCGCCTTTTTCAAAACCATTTTGCCATGCCTGGTAATTTTTTGCGAGCTGATTTTTGGTTTTATTGAGAGTAAAGGCCAGTAAATTCATCGCTTCGGTAGTATTTCTTAAATAAATAACTTCGTAATCATCATCGGCTCCGACAAAATTTTTAATGACAGACCGCGTGGATTCATAAATTTCAGTAGCATCCATCGATGCCTTGTAAACTCCGCGGTGGATGTTGGCGCTGTAAACTTCGTAGTATTTTACAATAGCGTCTATAACGATCTGTGGTTTTAACGAGGTAGCTCCCGAGTCAAGATAAATGGTATCCGGGTTGTTGGTAAAAAAAGGAAAATCAGATTTAACTTTTTTTGCCAGATTGTCGATTTCGGTAGTTATCATTCGTATTGGATCCTGATTGAAGGGTTACAAACTTTTGCAGTATTTGAATTTTTGTAACGGCTAAATTTTCTTTATAAAATATAAAAAGATCAATTCACTGTCTATAAATTTCAGTAAAAGATTAAATTATGAATGTTATTTGCAAATTCATTTCTAGGCATGCAGCCGAATACGCCATTGGTCAGGGGTTTTCTAAAAAGCCCTGTAGTTTCGCGATTAGCTTAAAATTCGAGGCTTTTTAGACAACCCCTGGAGTGCCTTTGGGCGGCTACAACCGAATGGATCCGGACAGGTTGATGAAAATATACTGGATTATGTTGAATATTCAAAACGCAGTCGCGCAGACACGTTTGTTACATAGAGCCAATTCGCTACGCCGACTATATGTTCCGGGTACCGGCCAGTGGTCATAAAAAACGGAGGCGTTTGAAATTTATTTTAAAAAAACATTGACAGATAATAGAAACCCAATTCGTTGTCTGCAATAGTAACGAATATGTATATGAGTATCAATGTGACAGAAAATCGTGCAGTAAATATGCTGAAAAAAGACGGTTATGTGATTTTATCCAGAAACCGCCGAATTGGCGGCGTTGAAATTGACATCATGGCCCTTAGAAAAACTTCATCAGGAAATGTATATTATCTGATAGAGGTGAAAAAAATTTTAAACAAAAATTACTTTATGGGTTATCCCCCTCTGAGTTTTAACCAGATTCAGAGATATCTTCATGCGATGAATGCCTTAAATGTGAAGTGCGGCAAATTTTTAGACGTTAGATTTGTGCTTATGCTGTATGATGAAAATAACAAACTTGTAGAATTTATTGAAAATATGCCATTTTTAAACAAAGCTTCTTAAAAATATTTTACATTTTTTTGAAATAGCCATTATTGTTTGTTTAAAGAAATAAAGTTTCAACTCTTAATTACCGATATCTAAACATGAACCAAGGATGGTTCAAATCAAGTTACAGGGAAGTAACAAAATGGCAAGAAGACTTGCGAATAAAGGTAAAAGATCGATACCTAAGGTCACAGAACTAGGTAAACGAAAATACGAGAATAATCGCGACAAAATTTCAGAATATCAGAAACGTATTTCGGATGATGATTACATCGAGTACGCAATTGATAAAATCGCAGCAGAACTAACTCATTTTCTTTTAAAATGAAAATGCAGGCAAGGTATTGCTAGGCGACTTTATTGATGAAATTGTGTTTTATATGGCATATGATGCGATAACCGAATGCTTCTTCGAGAAATTCGTTTCGCATTATGCTGGATTCGTTAAAGTCCATTATGCTTACGGCCGTGCGCAGTGTGTTTAACAGGCCGCGGTTACTGAGCATTGTGGAAGCGGAATACGCACGAATCAATTGATCATAATTTTCAAGATTTTGATATATAGGTATAATTTTTTCAAGAGATAATTCTGAGTTTAAAACATCTCCATTTCGAGAAAACATTCGATTTCTCGCCTCTGTTATTTTTGAACGCCAGTAATTTGTATTTTTTTCAAACCGGGTGTTAATAAACTGGTGATTTCCGCTTTCTCTTACTTCAACTTCAATGGATATTCTGTCAAGAAAAGGGCCGAGTATTTTCCTATATAAGTTATAAATCAACTGTGGCGTACACGAACAAATTTGTTTTGTCGATAAATAATAGCCGCAGCGGCATGGATTGGTTGCCGCAAGAAGCTGAAAGTTTGCAGGAAAAGTAAACGAACCGCTGGCGCGGCTTATGGTAATGATTCGATCTTCCATTGGTTCACGCAGGGCCTGGAGAGTTGCCGCAGAAAATTCCATCAATTCGTCGAGAAACAAAACGCCATTATGCGCAAGACTTACTTCTCCCGGCATTGGTCGTGAACCGCCGCCGACCATGGCAACTCCTGAAGTTGTATGGTGAGGAGACCGAAAAGGGCGATTAAAGACAAGATTGTTTTGAATTAGTTTTGCCGTAGAATATATGTGCGTGGTAGAAAGAATTTCTGAGCGGTTCATTTGCGGCAAAATTGATCTAAAGGCTCGCGCCAGCATTGTTTTACCGGAACCCGGAGCTCCAATCATCATCATGTGGTGTTTACCTATGGCGGAATAGGCCAGAGCTTTTTTGGCATACTCCAATCCGCTGATTTCAGACATGTTCACTTCTATGGCTTGATCAGGAATTTTAATTGCTGAATTGCAATGACGTTGTATCTGGTTGTTGATCAGTTTATTCAACTGGCCAAGGCATTCTAAAGAATATACATTTAAATCGGGTATGCAGCCGACATCTGCCAAACTTTTTTCCGGAATGATCACTGCCTTGATGGATTTTAACTGACTGGCGTGAAGAGCTGCGCCCATAAGACCAAATGGATTTTGAAGTTTTCCGTCAAGAGAAATAGAGCCAAGTAAAATTTTATCGACAAAATAACTTTGCGGTAATTGACCTGATGCAATTAAAATTGCCGCGCAGATGGCAAATTCAGATATAGCGCCTTCTTTTCGTTTTTCATTGGGCGCAAGGTTTACCACAATGTATTTTACCGGGAATTCAAACCCCGAATGAATGATAGCTGATCGTATTCGTTCACGAGATTCTTTTATAGCGTTATCGCCGAGGCCGACAATCTGCATTCCAATGGTTCCGGGAATGATGTCGACTTCAACTTGAACCAGAAGCGTCTGGTATCCGAAGGTACATATTGTATTTGTTTTACCGATCATATACAATATATTAAGCAAATCAATTTTTTTTTACAGTTTTAAAAAAATTTATAATAAAACATGTGTATTAAAACGAGTACCGTGTCTTTTGATTTGTTCCGCTTGCGCGAAACAAATTCAAGCGGAAATGCTACTTGACAAGTCTGTTTAACGTGATTAATGTTAAAAAAGCGCCAAATATACTACACAGACCATTGTTTAATACTTAACAAGCTTGCATGCTTTACAACATTTAAAATTAATGCGGAGCCGCTTCAAGTTTGAACATGTAT
>JAOUFY010000078.1 GCA_029857955.1 Spirochaetia bacterium | reverse complement strand
GAGCGTGATAATAATTTTATTGTAAATAAAATTTGCAATATACTGGATAATCTAAAGCCAAAAGACAAGAGTTATAAAAATTTAATTACCTATGTTAAAGATCGACCAGGACACGATAGACGATATGCCATTGATGCAAGTAAGATTGAAAATGAGCTTGGCTGGAAAGCCGTGGATAATTTTGAAAGCGGCATATTAAAAACAGTTAAATGGTATTTAGAAAAGTATAATAAAATGATTAGGAATTTCTAAAATAAGAATTTTCTTATAAAGTACATATTGAAAAATAAAGGCTTGGTTCCTTTTTAGAATCAAAAGGATGTTTTTAAGTTTTAACTGTCTTTTTTTCTTTGCGAGCTCTGTGTACTTTGTTAGATGTCTTTTAGGAAAACACCAGAATAAAAGAGGAATCGAAAATTGAAAAAAAATAAAACAGCATTAATTACCGGCGTTACCGGTCAAGACGGAGCGTATTTATCAGAATTTCTTTTAAACAAAGGATACGTTGTTCATGGTATGAAACGACGGAGCTCTCTATTTAACACCGATCGTATTGATCATTTATATCATGACAAACATGTCGAAGGTACTCCTTTTTATTTACATTACGGTGATCTCACCGATTCAACCAATTTAATTCGACTTATCCAGGAAATTCAACCCGATGAAATTTATAATCTTGCAGCGATGAGTCATGTGGCGGTTTCGTTTGATACTCCTGAGTATACGGCAAATGCCGATGGTATTGGTACCTTGAGAATTCTTGAAGCTGTACGAATTCTTGGTTTATCTGATAAAGTTAGAATTTACCAGGCCAGCACCAGCGAACTTTACGGGATGGTACAGGAAATTCCGCAAACAGAGAAAACACCATTTTATCCGCGCAGTCCATATGCGGTGGCTAAAATGTATGCTTACTGGATAACAGTAAATTACCGTGAAGCCTATAATATGTTCGCATGTAACGGTATTTTATTTAACCATGAATCTCCTATCCGCGGTGAAACCTTTGTTACCAGAAAAATTACCAGGGCCGCCTCAAAAATTGCTCTTGGATTACAAGAGAAGCTTTATCTGGGTAACCTGTCGGCAAAACGAGATTGGGGTCATGCAAAAGACTACATAGAAATGATGTGGTTGATTTTGCAACATGACAAGGCAGAAGACTGGGTAATTGCTACAGGGGTTACAACGGAGGTTCGTGAATTTGTAAGAATGGCATTTGCCGAAGCCGGAATCAAGATTGAATTTAAAGGTTCAGGTGTAGATGAAAAGGGGTATATTGTCGAGTGTGGTAACCCCGAATACCAATTGCCTATTGGTAAAGAAGTGGTTGCTGTTGATCCTCGTTATTTTAGACCAACAGAAGTTGACCTTTTAATTGGTGATGCGACAAAAGCAAAAGAAAAACTTGGCTGGGTTCCAAAACATGACTTAAAGTCTCTTGTTGAAGACATGATGAAGGGCGACATTAAGCTCATGAAAAAAGATCGGTACCTGCAGGACGGCGGGTATAAGATTCTTCGATATTTTGAATAATTTCGTCATTTACGTTTAATTTTTATGGAAAAAAATAGTAAAATTTATGTGGCAGGTCATAGAGGACTTGTAGGCAGTGCGATTGTAAATAATTTAACAAGTAAAAGCTATACAAATATCATTACAAAAACCCACGCTGATCTGGATTTAAAAAACCAGGTTCAGGTAGAAAAATTTTTTAATGAAAAAAAACCTGAGTATGTATTTTTAGCAGCTGCAACCGTTGGCGGTATCGTCGCAAATAACCGCTATCGCGGTGAATTTATTTACGACAATCTCATGATTCAAAACAATGTAATCCATCAAAGTTATTTACATGGAGTAAAAAAACTTTTGTTTCTCGGAAGTACGTGTATTTATCCAAAAGAATGTCCTCAGCCAATGCGTGAAGATGCTTTATTGACATCTCCTCTTGAATATACAAACGAGCCTTATGCGATTGCTAAAATTGCCGGTATAAAGATGTGTGAAAGTTATAATATTCAATATGGAACCAATTTTATTTCTGTAATGCCGACAAATTTATATGGGCCAGGCGATAACTTTGATTTGGAAAAATCCCACGTGCTGCCGGCGCTTATCAGGAAAATGCATCTTGCGAAGCTTTTATCTGAAGGTAAAAATGATGAAATCATTAAAGATCTTGGCGTAAACTCCCTGCAAGAAGCGATGAAAATATTGTTTAAATACAAGATTTCTGCATCGGAAGTCGAAATATGGGGAAGTGGTAAGCCAAGAAGAGAGTTCCTCTATTCAGAAGAGATGGCGGATGCCTGTGTTTATATAATGGAAAACAGAAATTATATGGATACCTTCGCTCCTGAAGAGAAAGAAGTTCGAAATACCCATATCAATATCGGGACAGGAGAAGATATTTCCATTTTTGACCTTGCTCATCTCATAAAAAAAATAGTTGCTTATAAAGGTACATTTGTTTTTAATACTGAAAAACCTGATGGGACAATGAAGAAATTGACCGACGTAGGAAAATTGCACAAATTAGGTTGGCATCATAAAATAACGCTACAAGAAGGTATTGAAAGACTGTATAATTGGTATATTGATATTAAGAATTAAAGGCCGTTGAGGTTAATTTTTTTGCTAAGGCGTAGAACACAATATCATAGTCCTTTACGCCTTAAAACAACCTTTAGGGTTTTAAATAATATAATGATATCAAGAAATAAAGAGTAATTTTTTATATAATAAATATCGTACTGCAGCTTTTCACGGGTATCTTCTATTGATGCAGCATAGGGATACATGGTTTGTGCCCAGCCGGTTAACCCTGGTTTAATCAGGTGTCGAAGATCATAAAAAGGAATTTCTTTTTCTAATTTTTCGTTAAACTCAGGTCTTTCGGGACGAGGCCCGACAAAACTCATGTCACCTTTTATAATATTAATCAATTGTGGAAGTTCATCTAACCGGGAAGCTCTCATAAATTTTCCAATTTTTGTAATTCTGTTGTCGTTTTTATCTGCCCAGCGAGCTCCGTTTTTTTCAGCATCTGCCACCATTGAGCGAAACTTATATATGGTAAAGTTTTTCCCGCCTAATCCTGTTCTAACCTGCTTATAGATTATCGGCCCTTTACTTGACAAACCTACAATTATCCCGATTAGCAATAACAGTGGTGTACATATCATAAATAGGGTAAATGCGAGAACATAATCCATGAATTGTTTTAAGCGTAAACCTATTGGGTTATGTAATAGATTAAAACCATGGGATAAAATAAACCACTGATTCTGAATATGAAAAACGGGGATTTTTTGCCAGAATTCTTCGTAGAAATCTGTTAAATCATAAATTGGAGTTCCCTTTAGTCTGGTCTTGATCAGGTCTTCTGAAATTTGTAAAGAAACATTTTCGTATGAAGAAATAATAATACCTTCATATGAACTTTTAAGTACCTCCTTGATATTTTTTAGATCTACATATTCTAGTACATTGTATGGGTTTTTATGTTTTGTCTTTTTATTCGAAATGATTTTAAAGTGTCCGTTAAAATTATAGCTTTTTAAATCTCGCATAAAATTTTCCAGGTTATTTTCAGCGCCAATAATCAGCCATTCATGTTGCTTCGGATTGTATTTTATTCGTAAATGGATTATCCACCTTAATAAAGTGGCATATAGCATATAGCCAAGAAGAGATAGAAAAAAAATACCTCTTCCTGAAAATCCCCCTTCATACCGGTAGGGCGTTAAAAAAAGAATCCCAGAAATCAATAGAGTTGTAAAAAATATCGAGAGGGGCGTTCGTTTAATAAAATCAAGGCCAAATACGGTGCTTTTAGGATTATAATTGTCGAGAACATAGAAGACTAGGGTGAGTCCGATCAATACCAGTGCAATGGTAGGGTTGGATAAATTTTGAACATTAAACTCGTTTGGTTTTTTAAAGTAAATCAAATATACGAAGTTAAAAATAAATATTACTCCGAGGGTATCTAAAAGAAATACAATAAAACCGATTTTATGATTTTTTAAAAAACGAAGCATATTCTATTGTCAATTTGAATCATATTTTTTGGATTGCCTATGCATTTTATGGTTACCGGGGGAGCAGGTTTTATCGGTTCTCATATGGTTTACAAACTGCTCCGAGATGGTCATTTTGTTACAGTTATCGATAACTTTTCAACCGGCAAAGCAGAAAATTTGCCAATTGATAAAAATCATTTAAAAATCATCAAGACTGATATTCAAAATTCTACAGAAGTATTTTCACTTGACGGTGAATTTGACGGAATTTTTCATCTTGCTGCTCTAGTTTCCGTTCCTGAGTCTATAGAGAACCCTGAAAAAAGTTTTATGACGAATTCATGCGGCACGTTTCACATGCTTGAATTTGCACGAAGAAAGAATGTTCCTCGTTTTATTTTCGCAAGTTCTGCGGCCGTTTACGGTAACACGACAATGTTTCCGGTAGAAGAAAACAATGATTTAAAGCCACTTTCACCGTATGGTCTTGAAAAAATGCACGGAGAGTGGTTGTGTCAAATGTACTCACACACATATGGTATTAAAACTAGGGCAATGAGATTCTTCAATGTATTTGGACCAAGGCAAGATCATTTCTCACCCTATTCTGGAGTAATTTCAATTTTTATAAATCACTTAAGATCTGGTAAACAGGTTACCATATATGGTGACGGGCTTCAAACTCGTGACTTTGTCTTTGTATCAGATGTTGTAGATGCTCTTTATAAGTCAATGACCGATCATCGAGATAACGCCTATGAGGTTTATAACGTAGGAACAGGAACTTCTACAGCGGTTATCCAATTATATAATACAATATGTGAAATTTTAAACCTGGTAAAAAGTCCAGATTTTCAACAATCAAGGCATGGCGATATTAAACATTCCCATGCCAATATTTCGCGTATTCAATCATGTTTAGGATATCATCCCAGATACTCATTAAAAGAAGGGCTCATTGCATTAATTCAGAATCCAATTATGTAAAATTGTAAATTTTATGTTGCAATTGATCGGAATTGTTATTCATGGTTATCATTTAAAATGTAACGATATTTGAATCACGTTAGAAAATATAAACAATTCGACGAGAATGATTCTGGAACAACCACTTTTACGGTGAAATAATGAAATTGACGTCTTGATTGGAGTATAAAACTCAAAACACTATGGCCATAAGAAAAATAATTACATTGGCGGATTCTGTATTGTATAGAGAATCTGAAAAAGTCGATAAATTTAATTCAGAGCTTCGTGATCTCATTAGAGATATGTTTGATACCATGTACGATGAAAGTGGGGTTGGTCTTGCCGCAGTACAAATTGGTGTATTAAAACGGGTTATCATCATTGACCTTGAACATTCTGGGTTTATTAAAGGCGTTTTTATCAATCCAGAGGTAGTTTTTACATCGTCAGAGATGCAATTTGGCGAAGAGGGTTGTTTGTCTGTACCGGGCGTTACTGCAAATTTATCGAGACCAAAACATATCAGGGTTGCTTATCAAAATATGTTCGGGGAGAGACTTGAAATTGAGGGAAGTGATTTGCTTGCTCGAGCGCTTCTTCATGAAATTGATCACATAAATGGTAAAGTATTTGTTGACCAATTGGAATTTGAAGAAAGACAAAAGGTCGAAAATGATATTCAAGAAGTTAAAAAGGGCCGACGTCCTGAACATTTTCGTAAACCAAATTATCGATAGATAGCAGTATCATTTTTTATATTGCTGTTTTTTAAGGTAAATTCTAAGTTTAAAATAGAATTTTCATTCCCAGATATCCGGTAAAAAAAACATATAATAAAGAAAATGCAATAACGGTTTTAAATTTTTCCATCAGTTTTTTATCAACCTTGTAAGCTGTCATAATGGATAAGAACAGCACCATGCTTCTTAGCGAAATTACAGTCAGGTTGTATTTCTGGTTAAATGAATTGGGCGCTACAAGTAATAGTAAAGGTAAAATCAATATTAAGAAATCGGTTGGCGAGGTTTTTAAGTACTGCTTTTTAAAAGTTAATAACAAAAAAAGTAATGTACTTACGGTAAGAAATATAAAAATTACATTGTACAGATTTTGAATAGAATAAGTTGATTCGTTTAAAATGACCTTTACTTCATGAGAATTGTTGGCGATCAGCAATACAAGTGCTCCTAAAGAAACAAATAAAATATCTATAAAATCATTTTTCCAGAATTGCAGAAGATAGCTAAAGACCAATAATAAAAATATAATTCCTGCAATTGCGCCAATCTCCTTTGATTGACTTCCGGCAAAAATGGGGATAGCTAAAAGTATTACAAATAATACATTTTGATTTAGTTTTAACCAGTACTCAAGTATCATTGAAAATTTTGTAACTATATTTTTTTGATTTGTTGTAAAAAGTAACTGGTAAAGCGGAACTTTTTCCGCTGAGTTTTCTTCCAGCTTAAGAACAAAATATAAAAGTAGTAATATAAGAACAGGTACAACATAAGGGATGACCCATGAAGAGTAAATTTGAAATAAAATCGGGAAAAATCCTGTGGTACCGATTACAAGCGAAATAAAATAAATTAAAATAACAGCATTTGGATGAGATAATCCTATCTTCATAAGACCATGGTGAAAATGGATTTTATCGGCTGCCGCTGGGTTTACCCCCCTTAATAAACGCGCTGTAATAACAAAACCTGTATCTAATATCGGAATGGCCATACAAAGCAAAACAGAAATTAATGGTGTAGGATTATCTTGATCTATAATAACATTTGAAGAGTCCGATAAGCTAAAATTGTTTTTATTGGCAACAACAAGAATTAAAAGACCTGTCATAAATCCCAGCCAGTTACTTCCGCAGTCTCCCATAAAAATTTTCGAAGGATATGTATTGTATCTTAAAAAACCCAAAATAGCCCCAACCAAAGGTAACGTAAAGAATAAAAATATATCAGGGCTGCCTGTTTGTAGAAAAAACAGGTAACCCAGCATTGTTATTGTAATTAAAACCAGTCCTCCCGCCAGACCATCTAAACCGTCAACCATGTTCACTGCGTTGACAGATCCCACTAAAATAAACACAGAAAGAAAAAATCCTGCCCAATACGGAATGTTCGTTATCAGGGAAGGCGTAAAAATCAGTTGGTGAAATTCGAGTCCGCCAGCATACACGGTTACGGCAGAAACAGCAAACTGAAGCAGCAATCGGACTCGTGGCGGTATGTGCTTAAAATCATCTTTTAAGCCAATTAAAAAAACAAAAAGAGCCGGCAGGAATATTTTCCATAAATCACCAGGCCAACTCAAAAAAATAATGCTGACATAAAAGGCAATTACCATGGCAATTCCACCGAGTCGGGGAATAGGTTGGGTATGTATTTTCCTGGCGCTATCGCCAAGATTTTCAATGTCGGGGTGATCAAAAAGTTTCCACTTTTTGGCAATTTTTAAAATTACAGGTATCAAGATAACTGATATCAACAGAGATGTGATTAACGCCAGCATGGCCTGGATATATTTAGGAAAGTCGCTCATTTAATTGTGTTTATACTTTGTTATTAGACAATTTGTTAAATGAATTCCAGCGGTCAATTGGATGTCATTTATTTGATCTTTTCTTTGGATTCTTTAACTTCTTTTCTGCAGGTTTTGAAATTACTTTTTTCGATGAGATCTTTTTTGCATCCGGTTTAACCCGCTGCGGGTATTTTTGTTTGGGCTCTCTGATCATACAATTCATAATACAATCTTCTGAAAACTTTGTTTTAGAAATGATTTCAAATCCATTTTTCTTAAAAAATCGTTGACCTTCTTCTGTAAATACCTGTACAAATACCGGTATTTTAGTCTTATCAGATTCGCCTAAAATTTCTGAAATGACAGCTTTCCCGTAACCATTTCTTTGGCTTGCCGGATTTACCCCCACATAAAAAAGATGCCAGTGATCTCTGTTTTCCATGTGCTCTTCCTGAAGCCGCATGGCGATATCCAGAAACATCATTATTTTCCTGAAAACCCTCAATCCCATTACAAAAGGTATTAAAATAAATCCAGCTTTTATTAATCGCCAGTTGTTGATATTTTTTCCTGGCGGCACCCACATGGCTACTGCAGCAATTTTATCATTTGTTTTTATCATGAATTTTTTACCAAAAGAATTTAATATTCCTGACATACCGCTTACCATCTTTATGGTATGGTGCATCCTTTTTACAGGATTTGGAGAAAAAAAAGCAATTCCAGGATCATTGACAAAAGACATACTTAGAACTTGTATCGCTTCTTTTTCATATTTATCAGAAATTTCTTCTACTTTATACTTCATAATAAATTCCAAAATCACGACTTAAAAAACATCCAGACGCCAATTAATACAAAACCAACTCCTGCAATTTTTGTAATGTATTCAGGATTAATGTATTGGGATAACAAATTGCCGGCAAATACGCCGATTGCTGAAGTAGCAATGAGTGCAAGAGAAGCTCCGGTAAATACCAGTAATTTACTTACTTCCCGATCTGAAGCGTACAGTACCGTTGCCAGCTGTGTTTTATCGCCAAGCTCCGCTAAAAAAATTGTAATAAAAACGCCGAACATTGCTTTTAAATCCATAAAACCTCTGTTTAAACAAATTAAAATTCTACACAAATAGCCGTTATAATTTTCAATATAGAGTCATATCTGCAAGCTTTTCCTTTTAACCTTTATTTATTTTTTAAACAAGGTTGGTTTTTAGTTTGCGTAAATATTGGCACACGCAGCATTGAGCAAATTTTTCATAAGATATACCATGATCATGCTTTACCAGAAAA
>JAOUFY010000133.1 GCA_029857955.1 Spirochaetia bacterium | reverse complement strand
TTTGACTCGCACGAAACTGGAGTTTGGTTTGTGCTCGCAAAACGGGGCTTCGACTTGAAAAACTTCATTCTGCCCTCAAACGTTGTACGAAAGACAAAGCACGAATATCCTTAACAAAAAAAGTTGCTATTTAAATACAACTTAACCCCGCCAAGAAAAAATGCACAGCATCCATGCTGTGCATGTTAAGGAAGTAATTGACGGGCCTTCCAAAAAATAAAAAATAGTTGTCATATGAAAAAAATTGGTTTTGCGATATTAATTTTTCTTCTGTTTTTGTTGTTTATTTTTTCTCGTTCATCTACAAATGGTATAAAAGATGGTTCTGGTAAACATATTCCTAATAGCATTGCGACGATGGAGTATGTTCAAATTGGCGGTCAGAAGCAATTTATGCTAATTCGTGGTAATGATATAAATAATCCTGTTCTGTTATTTTTACATGGTGGCCCTGGAAGTCCAGAGACTGGTCTTGTACGTAAATATCATGGAGAACTCGAAAAATATTTTACTCTTGCTTTATGGGATCAAAGAGGTTCTGGTAAATCTTTTTCCTCGACTGTTTCGCCAAACACAATGAATTTAGAACAGTTTCTTAATGATACTCATGAAGTAACTCAATATCTAAAAAAGCGATTTAATAAAAATAAAATATTTATGATTGGTCATTCTTGGGGAACATACCTTGCTGTGCAAACAGCTGCTCGTTATCCTGAAGATTACTTTGCCATAGTTGTCGCAGGTTTACTTGTTAATACGATACAACAGGAGGATATTTCATACCAATTTTTACTTCAGATCTCAAAAGATTTAAAAAATGAAAGTGCTCAAAAGCAATTGGAGAAAATCGGGCCTCCAGTTAATGGCTATTATAAGAACGGCAAAAAAGGACTTATTACCGAAAGAAAATTGTTGAATCAAATGGGAGGTTCTGTATTCTCAAAAGAAATTGGGCCTATGTATATGTTAACAATGATATTTCCGAAAGAATACACTTTGTGGGATTCGTTTCAATACATACGCGGGATTAACTATAGTATTGATTCTTTTATGCCTGTCTATAATCATGTTGATCTTTTTAAAGAAGTACCTGAAATTAAAATTCCAATTTATATTTTAACTGGTAGGCATGATCTTCAAACACCTTTTACTCTAGCCGAAAAATATTTTGAAAAACTAAGATCCCCTGAAAAGAGGTGGATATGGTTTGAAAACTCGGCGCATTTACAAATTTTTGAGGAATCTGATAAATATATTGATTTAATGGTAAACACGGTAAGAAAAAAGGCATTGCATGAATCCATAAAATAAGTACCTTCATGTTATGGTGATATGAGACAGCTTCCGCACCTCCTGTGCTCCAGCTGTGGAGGCGGGGTTAAAATTGACTTATCCAGAAGGAGCGTGCTTTGTCCATCGTACAACAGCGCATAACAGGTTCGCCGCTTTCAGCGGCTCCGGTCTCGCAATTCTATCATCCAATTTAAAAGATTTTCAGAAAAGATATTTTATCTTCAATTGTAATTTCGTGATTGCTCGACCACATTTTTAGATGGTCTTCATTTAACCGCAAGGACTCGCACAAAGCTTGGAGCTTTGTATGTGCTCGCCTTGCTGACTCAGACCATCTAAAAACGTCAGTTATGCGCAAACGTTAGATGCAACACTATTTGGCCATGCGATAAAGGAAAGAGTTTGCTTTTCTATTTTGTGGGCAAAATCCATGTTCTGCAAGATTTGCTAATGTTGAGAGTTTTTGCAATGCCCGCAAAATTATTTAGCAAGAGAGAAGCTCCTTCTTTTTTATAAACCTTCATTTTTTATGTGTTCCATAAGTGTCATGGCTCTTGTTCATCTTTTGCGTTTATGTCATGGTGCAGCATCTAACAGAGGGCAAAAGCTGCGCCGCCGTTCGGCGGCTCGGGTCAAGCGCCATTGCGCTTGACCAAATTTTTCAAGTCTCCGCCTTTTCCGTTTTGATTCGCACGAAAATGGAGGTTATTTTGTGCTCACAAAACGGGGCTTCGACTTGAAAAACTTCATTTGCCCTCAAACGTTATGCGGAATTGCGAGTCTCTGTTGATGGATTGAGATTTATAAAGTTCTTTTGAGTATCAACGGAATTTTTTCGGCCATATATGCTATCGGAGTTTA
>JAOUFY010000132.1 GCA_029857955.1 Spirochaetia bacterium | reverse complement strand
CCTGACATTCTATTATTTAAAACATTGAATAATACCTGTAGTGTCCAACTTTTTTTAAAAAATGTGGCCACTTGATTTTATAAAACCAGTTATTAGGTGTATCTCTAAAACTCTGGGACGGCTCTGAGGGCGCTGGCGCCCAACACTTTGCCAAATCTCAGTTTATAGAGATATCTTTATAAAAAAATTCAGGAGAATTTATGAAAAACAATTTAAAAATGATCTTTGCTGCTATATCGTTACTGGTCATGACATTTAGCCCGGTTATAGAAAACAAAAAAAGCGAAATGAAAAAAGATTCCATGAAAAAAATGGAAAAGGAAGAAATGGAAATGAAAAAAAACAAGAAAGATATGGAGAAGAAAGAAGGGATGAAAGATTCCATGAGTAAACAAAATATGTCTGATGAAGAAATGAAAGAGAATGGCAAGGGGAAAATGAAAAAAAAATAAAGAAAAATTATATTAAATCTGCTTTTTCGGGATTTGGTCCCGAAAAAGCAATATTATACCCTGAGGTAATTCGTAAAGGAAGCGTTATGTTAATAAAAAACAAAAGCAAAATTAAAGAATCAGAAATTACTGATTTAAAGCATTATGTAAATCGAAGAAAATTCATATCCATGTCTGCCAAAAAAGCCGCGTTGTTT
Source organism: Spirochaetia bacterium (assembly GCA_029857955.1). GTDB lineage: Bacteria > Spirochaetota > Leptospiria > Turneriellales > JAOUFE01 > JAOUFE01. The sequence continues at coordinate 1,617 of JAOUFY010000132.1, read as the reverse complement.
TCCCTTGGATCTGCTTTTATACCCGGCATCATTGTGAATCTTGTTTCTCAACCTTCCCAAAACAAAAACCTGTCTGGTTCTAAATTTCTTGAAAAACAAATTCAAAATGCCAAACCAGGCAGGTTTTCAACAAATGAAGAAAAAAACTCGTTTGAAGATATCACGACTTATAATAATTTTTATGAGTTTGGAACCGACAAGGAAAGCCCCGCCCGAAACGCATCTTCGCTGATAACAAACCCATGGACAGTCAAGGTAGATGGAGAGGTCAACAAACCCGCAACGTATCATATTGAAGATTTAATACCTCCTGATAAACTCGAAGAGAGAATTTACCGCCTTCGCTGTGTTGAAGCATGGTCTATGGTTATTCCATGGATCGGCATCCCCCTTAAAGACGTTATCCGCCGGTTCGAGCCTAATTCAAACGCGAGGTTTGTTGAGTTTACTACTCTTTACGATCCTGACCAGATGCCCGGTCAGCGGCGCTCTGTTCTTGACTGGCCGTACACTGAAGGTCTGCGAATGGACGAAGCCGTTAATCCTCTTTCAATTCTTGCCGTCGGTCTTTACGGAAAAATTATGCCGAATCAGAATGGGGCTCCAATTCGCCTCGTCGTTCCATGGAAGTATGGTTTTAAAAGTATTAAAAGTATTGTTAAAATCAGATTTATGAAGTCCATGCCTCGAACAACCTGGGCGGTTTCTGCCCCTAATGAATACGGTTTTTATGCCAATGTAAATCCACAGGTCGATCATCCCCGATGGAGTCAGGCGAAGGAACGCCGCATTGGAACTTTCCTTAAACAAAAAACCCTGATGTTTAACGGTTATACCGACGAGGTGGGTTATCTTTATAAAGGTATGGATTTAACAAGAAATTTTTAATAATTAGGGACTCTATAATTAATAAAAGGAAAAAACTATGAAAAAAAATATTATTACAGGAAATTTTGTGAAAATGCTGATGACATGTTTTATGATCATTTTTATATTTGTCTTCGCAGATTGCAAAAAAATAAATCAGGAAAATACAGAAAATGGGCTTCAGACAACTCTCACGTTTGTTAAGGGCTCAGTAATGATTAACGAAAAAAAGGCGCGAACAGGCGACATTATCGAAAATGTAGTAACAATTTCAACGGGAGAAAGTTCCCTTTGTGAAATAATGTTTGGCAAAAACAATATAATCCAGTTTCAATCGAATACAATTGCAACCCTGAATTTTGAGAGTCTTGTAAAAGAGGTTGAATTGAAGACAGGCTCCATTGCATCGATACTTAAGGGTCTTGAACAAAATCCCGAAAAAGACAGCTTTCGTGTGAGATCTAACACAACGGTTGCCGGAGTTCGGGGAACCACTTTTTTTGTTCAAACCGATGGTAAAAAAACCTATGTTTGCGACTGTAATGGCAGTGTAAATGTTTCGGATCTTGATAACAAACATTCTGAATTGTTAAAAAACCTTCATCATGGCGCAAGGGTATTTTTGATGGTTAATGGAAAACTAAAAGTCGAAGAAGGGTCGCTCCAGTATCATGACGATAAAATGATGGCAGATCTGGCTACAAAAATCGGTTATAAATTAGACTGGCAGAAGTTAGATTAAAAAATTTG
>JAOUFY010000131.1 GCA_029857955.1 Spirochaetia bacterium | reverse complement strand
ATATTTGTTCAGTTGATACAATGTTGAAATATCCATTTTCTTAAATTTAAATATCGTCATTGAAGCCTGGAGTACACTTAAAGTTGCGAATTTAATAGAAATTATTTTGACTTAACTAAAATTATTTTAAACGAAAAAATCATATTTTATCCAGGAAGGATTAATTATAACAATAAATGATCTTGAAATATATAATTAACAACTTCGTATAACAATAGCCATTATTGAAACAAAAGTTCGTACATTAACTTTTTCAAGATCAGGATAGTGAAAAAAAACTGTTTTAGTTTATAATGATGCACATTTATTCTTCAGTAAAATATCGCAACGACTCAAGTTAATCAGGAGAACAAACAATAGCCCGAATATAAACGTAATTGGAAGTAGCAAACTGAGAATTTACGGAAATGGTTATTTAACATTCAACCGATAAAATTTAAATGAAACCAAAATTGAGATATCCGAAACACAAAAAAATAGATTTTCAGTTGATCTTGTTATTGGCGTACAACGTTTGCGGGCATACTTGACGTTTGAATAAGGCCGGAGTAGGCCAGGCGAGCGCAAACCATGCTCCATGCATGGCGCGAGTCCTGGCCGTTAAACGCAGGCCTTATTCAAATGTGGTCGAGCAATGACGACATTTCAAGCGAAGTATTTTATACGTAAGAATTGATCTATTTCGTACGTATTATAAGTTGCGAGACCCGAGACGCCGGTAGGCGTCGAAGCGTATGCCCGCTGTTAGCAGATGTGACATTTAGAATCTCGAACATCACTTTTACACGGATGTAAAAGTGATTTGATAATCTCCATCAAATAGTTAAAGTAAACTAATATTTATTATGGTTTACTTTGTGACCATAAAATAAACTATAGATATGGTTAATTTAATTTGGAGTAAAAAATGCAAATTGAGTCATTTCAAGCTGGAAATTTTACGAAAGGTGATGGATATTCGTATTTTATGCCACAACCAATTAATCATGAGTGGTATTGGAATGATGCCAAGTTAAGTACCTTGCTTGAAAAAGCCTCCATCAGCCTTGGAGAGCTTAATTCATTCGCCAGACTCGTACCCGATATAGATCTATTTATTTATTCGCATGTAATGAAAGAGGCAGTGGTATCGAGTCGGATAGAAGGTACTAAAACTAATATGGATGAGGCTTTTCTACCTAAAGAAGAAATTTTGCCGGAAAAAAGGAGTGATTGGGCTGAGATTCAAAATTATACCTTGGCAATGAATACGGCGATTCGTGAATTAGAGCATCTACCTTTATCAAGCAGATTACTATGCAAGACGCACGAAATATTACTGAGCGGAGTTCGTGGGGAAAACAAAATGCCTGGTCAGTTTAGGCAATCTCAAAATTGGATTGGCGGTGCGACGTTAAATGACGCAGTATTTATCCCGCCTGCTCACCATCACATCGGAAATCTTATGAGTGATTTAGAAAATTTTCTACATAATCGTGACATTGATGTACCTGATTTACTTCGAATTGCAATGGCTCATTATCAATTTGAAACCATCCATCCTTATCTTGATGGCAATGGACGGATTGGTCGCTTGATGATAACTTTATATTTGGTAGATCAAAAAATATTGAATCAACCTTTACTTTATCTTTCATCATTTTTTGAAAAAAATAAAACTTTGTACTATGATAATTTGACTGCTGTGAGAACCAAAAATGAACTCACTCGTTGGATAAAATATTTCCTTATTGGTATTGATGAAACTGCTCGTAAATCAGCCGATACTCTCTCAAATATATTGAGACTTAAAAGCAACTTAGAGAACAACTTGCATAAAAATGCAGGACGCAGAGGAGCAAGTGCATTAAAATTGCTTACTACTCTATTTAAAACTCCGGTAATAAATATAAAGAAAGTTGAGGAAATTTGTTCCCTAAGTACAAAAGCGGCAAATGATCTCGTTGATCTATTTGTAAAAGAACATATTTTAAAAGAAATTAGCGGGAAAACAAGAAATCGCACGTTTCTTTTCCATCAATATATAGAACTGTATCAATAGAATATAATACAATTAGGCACTACTTTTTACTGTAATTTAATATGAAATAATTAACTTGGGCAGGGATGCCCAAGTAAGAAGAACAAAACATTGTCATTTCTGCTAACGTTTGTGGATACAAGAAGTTTTCAAAAGCCTGAACCCGATCGGTGAGCGCAAAATAAACCTCAATTTTAGCGCGAATCCGGTCGGAAAAGTGAAGGCTTTTGAAAATTTGGTTGAGCAATCA
>JAOUFY010000130.1 GCA_029857955.1 Spirochaetia bacterium | reverse complement strand
TGCCGTAAATTTGTGAATAAGCAGAAAATTATAACCTACAATTTAAAATTCGAGGTGCAAACAGAAAAAGATGTTGCGCAAGATGAAAAACATGAATAGAATTGGAGGCCTAAGAGCTGACCTTAGACCTCCTGCAACTGATGAAGGCAGTCGCGAACAAGCACCATATTCGCACGTCAAGGTATCATTTGTCAAGGTCTTTTTGTCAAAATGTGACAATTTTTGTCACTTTCTGACAATTTTTGTCACTTTTAGCGGCAAACGGGGCAAACAACGGCAGGCCGCAAACTCGCGCAGATTATTAAACACAGTCCCTTTGAGCCGGGGGCACGGAACAAAACCAGTTTTGTGGACAAGTTTTTGGGTGTTATTGACGGATATACAGGAGTTGACCGTTTTGGACAAAATGTGTTTTTTATTTAATTTGTTTATGATTGCATGGAGTAATCACAATGATTCTATGGGTTGTCCCCAAGGCTCATTAGTCGTTTATGTTTAATTAAAAAGAGGTTTTTATGATTACTAAATTATACGGGGTAGATTTATTTGGTGACACTATAAACCCTAGTAGGGGTGGTATCGTATCTGATAGGTTTATATTTCCTCCTTTCACAATTTTAGATGCAAAACAAGGTGACTGGCAGGAAAGGAAAAGGGCATGGTCTTCATTGGGAATTAGTGGAGAAATTGGGCGGTCAGCAAAATCATATAATATTCATGAATGGATTGAAGATAATAGGGAGCTAATTGGAATTAGCGGGTCTATCCACGGTGACGGTACAAGTATATTCGACCCTGTTTTATGTGAGGTTATGTACACATGGTTTTGTCCTAAAGCAGGTCAGGTTGTCGATCCTTTCGCTGGGGGTAGTGTAAGGGGAATAGTAGCCGGAGAACTTGGTATGAATTATTGGGGTTGTGATTTAAGAAACGAACAAATAACCGCTAATAATATTCAAGCCGACGAAATACAACCTATTATAAAACCTATATGGGTTTGTGGTGATAGTTTAGAAACTCTTGAAACATCGCCAATAGCAGATTTTATCTTTTCATGCCCACCATACGGTGATTTGGAGAAATACAGCGATGACCCAAGAGATTTAAGTAGTATGGATTATCATGCCTTTATAGCCGCATATCGTAGGATAATATTAAAATCAATAATCAAACTAAGGAATGATTCGTTTGCTTGTTTTGTTGTAGGTGATTTTAGAGACAAAAAAGGCTTTTATAGAAATTTTGTCAGTGAAACAATTAACGCTTTCGAGTTGTGTGGGGCAAGATTGTATAACGAGGCTATATTAGCAACATCTGTAGGTAGCGCATGTATGCGGGTAACAAAGCAATTTGATGCAAGCCGTAAAATGGCAAAAGTCCACCAAAATATATTGGTTTTTTGCAAGGGCGACCCAAGAAAAGCAACGGATAAAATTAAAGAGGCGGCAAAATAACATGGACATCTGGCCAGCAGAACAATGGAGTCTATATCCTCACCCTGGAAACAGGGGTAATAAGATAAAGACCATTGCAAAACTTGAGAAGTTACCGAAAGGTAAAAGGATTGCTTTTGAAGCAAAACTGGCGCAATTGAAGGCTTATTGTAAACAGGAGAAAAGTTGGTACCACGCGCCCATGATGCAGACTTTTATGAATAATTGGGAAGGGTTGGAGTATGACGTTAAGGCTAAGCCACAGCACGTTGAACCAAGAAGCACAGTCAAGGAATACGTGAAGCCGCCAGAAAAAGAGTTTGACATGGACGCATATTTGAAGCAGAGAGGTTACACAAGATGAGAAATATGAGTTTTGCTTTAACAACTGAGCAAATTAAAAATAGGACTAAAACTGTTACCCGGCGTTTTGGCTGGTGGAACCTTAAAGCTGGTGATGTTGTTTGCGCTGTTGAAAAAGGTATGGGTTTAAAGAAAGGAGAGAAAATTAAACGACTGGCACTGCTTAGGATAGTGAGAGTAAGCCAAGATCACTTAGGGGACATTACGCAGGATGAGTGCATTAAGGAGGGTTTTCCGAATATGTCACCGAATGAATTTGTTAAAATGATACAAGATCATTACAAGTGTAGTGATAATAATTATATGAACAGAATCGAATTTGAATATATTTAGTAATGAGCGAATACTACATTGTAGAGCGTAAAAACAAAAATAATCAGATGGAATGGGTGGTTATGAGAGGCAACTGCATCAGTAATGAATGGATTCATAAGACCAGGGAAAGCGCGGAAAAATATAAACTTGAGTTAGAGATATTGTTTGGAGGTTGGAAATCAGAT
>JAOUFY010000129.1 GCA_029857955.1 Spirochaetia bacterium | reverse complement strand
GGGTTTCTGTAGATGGATCTCTGAGATTTTCAAGCTGGGAATCTGCCGAAGGGAAAAAACAAAGTAAAGTAGAGATATATGTGGAAAATTTACAATTTCTGGAAAGTAGTCGATCCGCAGGTGATAATCCTGTGGAAAGTGCCAGAAAGGGTCCTGAGGTTGAAGAGGCTCCGTTCAATGATGACATACCATTTTAACACAAAATGACAATAGCACTGATTATGATTTTCTTATTTATATTTTTAGTATATTTAAGAATGTTTAGACCGTGGGTTTTTATTGACGGCAGAAAATACAATGTCAATGGTTTGGATATAAACGGAGAGACAAAAGAAGACTGTAACAATAAATTTAGCAATTTTATAGAATGGTATGAAAAGTAGCTGAATAAATAAATTTTATTCTTTCACCTAACGTTTGCAGGTAGGCGAAGTTTTTAATTTAAGGAGAATACAATGGATGAATTAAACAAAATTTTTCAGCTTTACCAGAAGCCGCTTAGCGGTGTGCTTGAATAAAACTTTTTGGAGGACGAAACATGAATATTAAGAAAATCTTTGGTCTGGATAAAATCGCCTTGCTGTTATCGATAGTTGTGCGCTCGGTTTTTGTTAGGAATAATTATAAAGCAAAACTGATGGCATTAATGGAAGGATTAGAAATACAGTGTATAGATAAAATGCTGCGCAATGGAAATGTTGATGACTATAAACTGCTCGGCAAATCTTATGTAATCGGGGTACAAAATAAGATTAATGAAGCAATAAATAATGTGTTTACTAAAGAATAACTACAAAAACTGGCGCATAACGTTTGCGGGCAGACGCCGTTTTCAATGGCGTTTCGCCCGCTGTTAGTTGATGTTGTTGACTTGAATAATATATCATAGGAGAGAATTAATATGGAAATCGGTGGGAACAATAAGAATTACCCTGGAAACGTTTTAAGTAATTTTACAGCAAACCGTTTTGTGTTTCAAGGCGTAGAATGTCAAAGCATGGAAGGCTTTTTGCAGTCTTTGAAATTTGAGAAAGAGCACATACAAATTGAGGTTTGCAAGTTCATAGGTTTTGCTGCAAAAAAGAGAGGTAAATTTAAAAATTGGAAGCAGAACCAAACTTTATACTGGAAAGGCATTGCATATAAAAGAGATTCAAAAGAATATCAATTTTTACTCGATGATGCTTTCGACTGCTTAATGTGCTCTTCTGAAAAGTTTAGAAATGCGTTGAAAGCTTCCGGTAATGCGAAATTGAAACATAGTATAGGTAAAAGCAAAATACAAGATACTGTATTGACGGAACAAGAATTTTGTTCACGCCTTGAAAAATTAAGGAATAGACTGGATGGATTTAACGTCAACAATTTCAACTAACGTTTGCGTTTATCTGACGTTTTTGAGCGCAGCGAAAAAATGTGTCCGAATTGACACGGTAATGCAAAAGGAGAAAAAGATTATGAACAAAAATAAAATTGACGGACAAGACGAAATTCAGACCAAGCCGCAAAGCGGCGCAGCAGATGAAACGCTGTTATCGGCTGTTAATCAATTGGATGTTACGCCAGGAGAATGGTTTTCATCAGGAATTGCTGTGTATTCAAAAACCAAAAGAGGCGAACAATACCTTGCCGCAATGAGTCCAGACTCATCTAAATACGATAATAACGCAAAACTTATGGCGGCTGCGCCTAATATGTATGAAGTCTTGTATTATATCTATCAGCAAAGAAAACGCATGGACATCGGTTTAGCTGAAAGAATACGCGCTGCATTAGAGAAAGCGGCCGGTAAAATCATTGATTAATGGCCGATAACGTTGACGATATTGGCAGTTGCTGCAGGCAATTGAGCGAAGCGGCCAATATCGGCTGTTGTGCGATAGTTTTTGGGCATTAGTAAATTAATAACAAGGAGTTAATATGCAAGGGAAAAGAGTTTATGCAGATATAAATGGAGCCATTAAAAACTTAAACAATGGCGAATATGGTTTTTGCAAACATGTTTCAGAAAAAACAGGTCAGCAATTATGGATAGGGAAAACGCCGAATGGCGATATATTTACATTGAAAAATGGAAGCAACCACATAATAAAGGAGAATGAAGATAAAACAATTACGGTTTCACCTTCTATTGTAACTGGCAATTGGCATGGATGGCTGAAAAACGGAATATGGCAGTCGGTATAAACCACAGCTTCTTTCCGATAACGTTCGACGATATGAGACGTTTTTCTGAAAGAAAAATGTGCCGTCAGGTCAAGCCGGTATTCCGGCGAAGCTCATAATCTCTGTTAGCGGATGGAAGCGGTTTGATGAC
>JAOUFY010000128.1 GCA_029857955.1 Spirochaetia bacterium | reverse complement strand
CTTTAGAGAATCAATTTCAAGACGACTGTTATTTCCCCTCGCCACGCCATACCCATCGTACATTTCATCAGGCATTTTAGCCGGTCTCATTTTAACAGAATCAAGCAGCATAAAGATACCCTCAGCCATCGAAGGCGAATACGACGAATATAAAAGCAACAAATACCAGGGCAATCAGGGCGTTCAACCCAGCATGATGTATAAAGATTTTGAATAAATTAAAGGGGCAAGTCTGCCCCTGGCCTCAACCATGCGGGAAAAACCCCGCCTGTTTTCGGCTACCCCCGACGTTTGAGTCGAAGAAGCCAGTAATGATGATAGCTTGAATGGTTCTATTGAAGAGTTACATTATATTCCTGATAGTCGCAAAGCATACCAAAATGTTTGCTAACTGTAACAAAACCAGTCTTTTCGAAAGTTGCAGATAAATCTGGCCCACATCCGCCATTAACCATTACAAATGTGTATTCGTAATAATCATACGTACCATCGGTACCTGTATAAATGTCAAGAACGTCTTCTCCCCTATATTTATCATTTAGTACTACATGAACTCCTGATAACGCAGTTCCGGTATTGTCTGTAATTTTTCCATGAAGGCCTCCTTTAGCAGTTCCACATGAAAAAATTGTGAATTCAAATAAAATTATGAAAATAAAATTTATAGAAAATATAGATTTATTTGTTTTTTTACAAATTTTAAACATAAGTTATAGTTCTCCTTGAAATTTATAAATGACGCCGAGACGAATTGTATGTGTACGAAATTCGGTACTCATGAATCTTAAGCTGGTTGAACCGTTTCCTTCTATAGAGCCAAGTTTTCCATTATTATAATTAAAATAACCGCCTGATGCTCCTTCTGTATCAGATTTTATAAAAGTCATGTATGTATACTCTAGTCCTAATCCAATTCTTTCTGATATATAGTACTCAACTCCAATTATATAATGAAAAAAATCAAGAAAGCTCGGTCTTGGCTTATAATACGGGTCTTCAATGCTAAAATATCGAGGTCCCGCATTACCAAAACTATACGATACATTAGAATAAAAATCATTTCCTGAACCAAAGTGTGATATGCTCTGAACAGATGCTTTGGCGCCAATTCCAATATATGGAAAAAAGTTTGGATGAATTGGTAATCTTAAAAGAACATTCGCCGCAACAAATAACTTATTAAGTTGATAAAAGTCAGAGTTGGTAATGGAAATGGACTGACTGCCGTTTAAACTACCTGAACTTGTTTGAATTAGTTCTTGATTGCCAAAACGATAACTAATCGTGCCAAGATCGAAGGCTAATCCAAAAAATCTTGACCATGTGGCGAATCTCAGCGTAAACAACTGAATTGAATTGGCCAGCTTAATACCGTTTATATTATTAGAAAGTTGTTTTGAACTAAAACTGTGCAAAGAGCTGGTGGTTGAATCAATATCATAGTAAGTTGATATTTGATCAAGAGGTATGCTGACGCCTAAAAAAGCGCCAATTTCATATTTTGAAAACAAGTCTGAATCTGGAGTTTTTAATACAAAATCAAATAATCTGGAAAAATTTTGATTATTCGACGTACTGGTATTTTGTCCGTATAAGACCGAAACCATGAAATAAAAAAATCCAGTTACAACTACTTTTTTAATCACTCTACTCCGATATCCATGCATAATTTTTTATATGCAAGAATACGCTATACATTTATTTCATTTTGTCAATATTATTATTACTAAAATAGAAATGCCAAATATAATTATGGATGAAGAAACCCGTATGAGATTACCAGCCAACATACTTTTCTGATTTTATCTATGCCGTTGATTTGTAATTTCCTGATTCTTGACTCTGCGCATTCGTATTTCTGTGGCAAACTCCAGCTTTCTAACGAATAACCACGCTATACTTAAAAAATTATAAAAATGATAGATATCAAAGTTTTATTCTTTAACTAAAGATTTAAAATTCTCCAGGTAGAGAATTTTAAAACTTTAGTAATTAATTTTCCAAACTTTAGTTAAGCTTTCGTCAAAGTATCCTAAAGAATTCTCAAACTTCAGGATACTTTTCTAAAAGTACCTTGAAGAATTTTAAAACGACAGGGAAGATTTTTAAATCTTTAAGATCAAATTTTAACACGATCTTGAAGAATTTTGACTTCTATAGTAATGACTTCCATTTCTGGCTGGCAAGGACACTATGTATCGCGTTCTTGCTGAATAAATTATCTTTTTTTCCAGACTGATTTCAACAAAGCTGCCGTTTTGTCTTCGCGTGGATCAATAATTCCATGATCAAAAACCAGGTTTTCGCCGTCATCTTTCTGGCGCTGACAAACTGAAACAACAGAATCATTAT
>JAOUFY010000077.1 GCA_029857955.1 Spirochaetia bacterium | reverse complement strand
ATCACCGACCTTGACACGGGTTATCTGTGTAAACACACCTTCTCTAGGCGCAAAACTACAACCATTCAAAAAACTCAAAAAAGAAAACCAGAACAACACTTTTATCAGGTATGGCATCATTTTCATATGTTCCCTGCTCTCTGCGCCATCATAATCACGGCACCACCGAATAGTTAATGACAATTTCAGCTTTCTTGTCGGTTTTTTTGTCGTATTCGTCAGGTTTGCATTCGCCCATACATTCCCAAAACTCAAGCGTATAGACATGGCTTTCAGGCATGGTGATGTTCGGGTCGTCGAAGGTAACGTTAAAAGTAAATTGTGCTGAGATTGATTGATTCTGTGTTAAGATTGGTCGATTCACAAAATCATACAGTATTAAATGGTTCGCATTTACATTATCTCTTTTGAATATTAAAACATAATGCGCACTAAATGGTCCAATAAAATTATAACATCCATAACCCTGATGAAAAAGAATCCAATTTCCACCAAGCCTGATTCCTCCGTGATTTGTACTATAATTTTGAGCTTCGGCTAAAGTCTGAATAACAGTTTGAGGATTAGCAATACTTAATTGAATATTGAAAAACTGGTCTCCTGACATAAGTTTATTTACACTTCCATCTACTCCTGTTATTTGAGTGATTACCCCTTCTTTAGGAGGTAAGCTGCCACACATAAAAAACCAGACAAAAGAAAACCAGAACAATATTTTCATGAAATATGGAATCATTATCTTCATTTGATCCCTCTTGCTCAATATACGCAAACCGTTGAGGTTGTGCAAGTTTGCTGAGTTGTACAATACGGTACTTGTATACTCACATAACAAGATTGCTGATTCCACGGCCAGACGGCTCCCGAGCCACATATACAGCCATGTGATGGCCAGCTTACCCAGCAGGCTGAATTTTCAACGCTTCTTGTGGTAGTTCCGCAGACGCTTTCATCAACGCAGGTTTGATGCGGCAGACAACAACTGGTACCGACGACATACGTTTGTGAAATGACAGGACTTGAAAGACCTGCCTTGTCTATGGCGTAAAATTGTAACGTTTCATCTCAGGCAACGTTTAGATAAACGTTGTTACCCGAAACAATATGGTTTTCTGCTGATTGTGAATTTAAGCTGGGCATGCTGCCGTCTTTGGTATAAACGATCTGGTTGCAGCCGCTACCGATACCGTCGTTACATGAAATGGTAACAGACTGAGCGACACCGTAAGTGCCGCCCGGAGGGTTTGCCGAAACAACAGGAGGCATAGTGTCTTTCATGATCTGGTAAACCAGTTCTTCCATTACGCCGCCGCTTTTTACACATACCAGAATTGTATATTTTAACGTTTTACCGGCTACAGATGTTGCCAGCAAGCCTGAATCAAAATAACCGTCATTACTGGTGGCCACTTCGGTACCGTTTAAAATAAAGTCAGACTGCCGAATTTGCATAATTTTGTACATACGCATAGGCTCCTTCGTAAGAATTCACGCTTCTATAGCGTAAAACGCCTTTTAGTTCATTTTCATTTTTTCCAAAGGTCAGCTTTGCTTGATCAAGCGCCATATGTACTTTAGTTACATTGGCGGCAACTAACTTGATGGCATTTGAAATGGCTGGTTTATCAAGATGCTTTATCTTTACGGGTTTTGTGGTTCTGGTTATTCCGTTTTTATAGACAAGTTGATTGCCGTCGGCAAAGGTAAACTTTACAGCGTTAAACGTAACGGGATCAATAAGTTTTGTTGCCGCAAGTATTCCATCGGAATTGATATGCAAAACGGCAGGGTTTGTATTGTTATAAATATTGGCAACGGCTTGAAAACGGGCTTGATCATCATGTTTTTTATGGTCAGAATCATCGCTTTCATGGTTGTCTTCGCTATCGTCCTCGTCTAAAGCCATAACCAGATCAATACTTTGAATGTTTAAAGCCAGCTTGTCAATGACAATGGCACATTGACCATAAAAAGGGTATGAAAAACCATCTTCATGAGAATTATTTTCATGATTACCGTTTCTTTTTACGGTTTTATCGCGGCATTTGAGCGCGGTATCTTTTGCCTGATTTTTTAATTCAGGGGAGTTGGTCGAAGAATTTTTATCATGATTATTTTCTTTACCATGATTTTCATCATTAGATTCATTTTCTGATGCATTTGCAGGGTCTGTCGGAAATAATAGCGACTTAGCATCAAGAACGATCTCTACTTTGGTTTTAGCTGGATCAAAAACGATGATTCTCTCACGGCTTGAAAATATATTATAAATTACATTTAACGTTTGATTTACAATACCTGTATTATCAATTGCTGAAGTTTGGGTTGTATTACTACTGCATGTAACTGCCAGATGTAATGTGACAAGTAGAATCGCTATATTTTTGAGATTTTGACGCATTGAAATTTCCCCCTGAATTCTAAACCTTATTTATCTATTTTGCCGGAACATTTGTACTATATATTTAATGTTTATTTTGTCAATAGAATTATACCCAAAAGAAAAAAATGAGTATTTTAAAAAAGGTTCATTTTTTTATTGACATAAAGTGCAATACAATTATATAGTATTGAAAAAATAAATGTCTTGTTTTCCTGCAGGAGGGACAAATGAACATTCCATCTAAGTACATTACTTTTTTTATATTCTTCGTTTTTGCGGGGGGGGGGGCAAGCTTATGCAGAAGTTAATTCCGACGGCTCGCTTTTTCAAAAGTTTCAAATAGAAGTTCCCCAGGGCATTAACAAAGTGCAACCTGATCTGCAAATCTCATATAATTCAAATATACCCAATGGATTGCTCGGCGTTGGCTGGAATATCGAAGGGTTGCCGAAAATTGTCAGGGTAAACTCAGGCAACGGCATTCATTTTGACGGCAATGATACATATTTGGGACTTCAGGATTTGCTGACGGATATTTCCGGTAATAAATCAGAATATCATACCAAAAATGAAAGTTTTTATCGCTATAAACCCATTTATGGCACATGTAATTTATCTTCTACAGAACCCTGTGGCTGGATCGTCAACTCTCCCGATGGCAATACCATGTATTTTGGCGAAGACGAAAATGGCAGCGATGGTAATTCAAGAGTTTTATCAGATCATCATTCAGGATATAAAACCTGGTCGCTTCGCAAGTTCAGCGATCTGCATCACAACGAATACGTTGTTAAATATAAAATTAATCAAGGCGCAATGTACCCTGATACCGTGATTTATAATACCAGCGGTTTTCGCTACAGAGTGATTCGCTTTAACTATGAAGACAGAGGCGATGTTGAACGCAAATACATTAACGGCGGGCTTGAATTAACCAGTCAACGTCTGCAATCAGTTGAAGTTGCCTCAAATGCTCTTTGTGTATTTGGCTATTGCACCGATGGAGATTTAATTCGCAAATACAAACTTGGCTATAAATACAGTTCATCAACATATCGAAGCCTTCTTACCCAACTACAGGAATTTGGAACCGACGGCGTTACCTCTTTGCCTCCCAAAAGTTTTATGTATTCAGAACCCGACATGAACACTATCGCCGATTCGTCTGAAAGTTTAAGCGGCGACTTTAAAGAATCTTTTAGCGCCGATGTCAATAACGATGGCTTAACCGATTTGGTAAGATACAGCGATACCGGTTCAGAAATAAAAATTGGTTATCAACTATCCGACGGTCAAACGTTTCAGCCCATCACTGGCGTTCAAAGTTTTGCATTAACCGGTTGGAAGTTATCTCTTGCCGATTTAAACGGCGACGGTCAAAAAGATCTGATTTTTATCAAAGGTACCTCTGTGAAGTATTCTTTATGGGTAAATTCAGGCTGGAATTCGGTCATTTATACAGCCAATACGGGCGATGAAGCCGCCATTGGCTGGTCGATCAGCGCCTCTGACATCAATATGGACGGTATTGATGATCTGGTTTATTCGTATAATTACCATGATAACTCTACCCCGGCTTGCCCTTCATGCGCCAGAAAGGTGCAAATTGATATTCAATTCAATTCTGTCATAAATTCAGTTCAGACGTTTTCGCCCTTAAAAACTATTTTTGTTGATAACACGCTCAATGACGAATGGTTTATTATGCCCGCCAATTTAAACGACGACAGTACCATGGATTTTATTCTGGCAAACTATAAGAATGGAGTGACTGTAAACTACATACTTTCTGACGGAAATTCTTACCAAACGATTAAAAATGCCTACACTCTGGCAAATAGTGGAAATAACCACTGGATGGCGATTCCTTCAGATTACAATGGCGACGGCAAAACTGATTTAGTTTATTTTGTTCAAAACTACAATCAGACCACCGACGACAATCAAATGAAAATCGGCTATCAGATTTCAAATGGCAATGGTTTTGACGGCTACATTCAATACACAACCCTGTCGAGAAATGGCGTTCATGCCTTAATGCCGATTGATTTAAACGGCGATGGCAAAGCTGATTTTTTATTACGAAAATATGATACGGATTATTGCAAGTTGAATTATTCGATTATCTTCAATAAAGAAAATGACTCAAAAACACCCGTAGACTATTACTCACGCGCCGATAATACCAATGGTGCAAGCTGTAAAATGAATCTTCAAATGGGCGACTTCAACGGCGATGGAATTACCGACATTGCGCATACCCGTTTTAATGGTTCCGTCGAAGACAAGATTTTTTATTCCTTTGCTACGAATTATCTTGTAGATAAGTTGACCTCGATGACCAATGGTTTCGGAACGAAAATAGAAGCCAATTATAAACCGGTTCATTTGTTTTTAAATGCGGTAAAATCAGATGCTTCTATTTATTGCGGAAGTTCTAATTTTGATTACAACGGCAACTGCGGTCTGCCATATAAAGGCGGACGTTACCTGGTCTTTAAAGAGACAATATCAGACGGTCGCGGCGGCAATTATGCAAAAAGCTATGATTATACAAACGGTCGTTTTAAACCCGGTCGCGCTATTGATTTTAAAATGTTGGGTTTTGAGAAATTCAGGGCAACCGTTGAATCGCCTGGATATTATTCGGTACAGATTTTCAACCAGAACGGCGATTTCGCAAGGTACCCCTCCCGTGAAGAATGGTATAACCCAAATCATGAACTTGTACGCAGCGTAGATACTGCATATGACAGCAATTTCTCTACTGTTTTTAACACGACCAAATGGATAAAATTAAGTAAACAAACCACCACACAATATGAAGGAGGCCAATACGCCTTTACAAAGTTTACACAGGTTTTCTTTAATGATTATGGTCAGGTAGTTCATATCAACGATCATGCAGAAAACACAGAGACGGTTGATAAATACTATACCTACGCTACCGACGCCAATTTGTGGATATTAAACCGGCTTGTCGAACAAAAACAAGTGGCGGCAAACCAGATTGCAGAATGGAGTAAATTTGTTTATCAAAATCATGATAAAATCTCAGAGCAAAAATATCTTAATACCTCGCAGACCTGGATCAATCATGGCTTTCAATATGACATCTACGGCAACGTGATTGCCGAAACAGACCCAAATGGCAACGTTACGCAAACCAGATACGACGATGTTTACCACAGTTTACCTGTTGCACAAATTAACGCCCTTGGGCAGACCACAACCGTAGAATATGATTCTCTGTATTATCACGCCATTCGAACCGTCGACCCCAACCACAATGCAAAGGGCAGCGAATTTGACGTCTTGCACCGAATTACCAAAATCATTTACCCAGGTGTCGGAAACTATAAACAATTGGTGTATTCAAATACAGGCGACCCTAATCAACAATATCTTGAAATCAGGTACAACAATGATTCTCCCGAAGGTTATAACTATGTAAAACATTATTATGACGGTTTAATGAGACTCTATAAAAAAGTCGCCAAAGGAACCGTCGTCAATGAAGATGGCAAAGCTACTTTTGTGGATATCATCACGGATTATGAATTTTACGATATAAACGACAGCAAACATACAAGAGAGTCAAACCCATATTTATCGAATAAAAACAACCCCGTGTATAAAACCTATACTTATGATTCGTTGGCCCGTTTGATAAAAATCACTTCGCCAGAAGGCGCAAGCGAAACCATTTCATATGGCCCAAATATGGTTACCAGACAGGATTCTCGCGGCAATACCGAAAAAGTTCAAATTGATTCCAGAGAAAGGGATATTGTAAGAGAAAACTATGAAGGCGTAAGACTCTTGTCGAGAATCTCTTATCAGATTTTTCCATTAAAACAAATCAGCACAGACGGCGACGGCCATGCGATGGTTTCTATTTACGATACTCTGGGTAAAACGGTCGAAGTGAATGACCCGGCAACCGGCAAATGGCAGTACCGCTATGACAACAACGGAAACACCATCGAAAAGATAGACCCTAAAAATCAATCTATATTTTATCAATACGACGCCTTAAACCGGGTGGTTCATAAGCATTCAAATATTCAAGCGCCCGTTAATCAAAATGCTGTCGGCGAAAAAAATGAAAACGAGGCAGAAGATGACAAACCGTTAAGCGATGTCGTTACCTATTCATACGATGACGCTTCTTTGCAAAATTCTATCGGTAAATTAAGCCATGTGGCAGATTCAACCGGCAAAACAACTTACGGCTACGATCAAGTGGGCAACATCGCCCAGATGAAAAAAGAAATAGACGGCCAGATCTATTCATTTTCAGCAAAGTACAATACCGAAAAAAGGGTAACGCAGATAACGTACCCCGACGGAACTTCGGTAAGCAACCACTACACCGATGCAGGTTATTTACGACAAGTCAGGTATCATGACCTTAACGATAGTAAACCAGAGGGTCACCCGGTTACCACCTATCTTGGGCCAAACGACAATGCCGAGCTTTTGCGCATCACCGGAAACGGAGTTCGTGATCTTGTAAAATACGATATTCAAAGTTTTAAACCTCTGTCGGTTCAGACGATTGCTAAAGATTCGGCGGGAGCCGACATAACCGTGCGTCATCTGGATTATTCGATGGATTTATACGGTAACATGAAATCAATCGTAAATGAACTCGATGCCTCATTTTCAGAGTACTTTCAAACCGACGGATTAAACCGTATAACGTTAGCCAAAGGTATTTACGGCGTAAATAACTACGTTTATTCTGGCGGCGGCAATTTATTGCAAAAGGGCAATAAAACGCTCTATTACAATGACCCGATGCACCCTCAGAGCGTTACTTCAGACAGTATGGGGAACCAGTATCAATATGATCTAAACGGTAATACCGTAAGCGAATATAATAACCGGTGCAATTATGAGCACGAGTCGCACGATAAAAACGAATGCGAGTCATCAGAGCTGTCACAAAACAAGCAGTACTTTTATAACGCTGAAAATCAATTGATCAAGTCGGTTGGCCAGGACGGCGGCATTTCTGAATTTGTTTATGACTTTAACGGCAACCGCACCATCAAACGAACCAGAGACGGTAGAAGCGTTTATTACTTTCATTTTCTTTCGACCACTTCGCCGATGTATGAAATTCAAACTGGTTCAGATCACGGCTTTAGTCAATCAAGTCATCGCGATCATGATAAAAAGCATTCTCTGCAAACCAAATACATCTATGGCAGCCAGTCAGAATTAGCGGCGCAAATTTCATCAGAACGTATCAACTACGCCTCGGTTTATAAAAACAGCGAAACGGTAAACTATCTGATGGCGTCTTCAAATAACTTTTTTGGTTTAACCAAAGGCGCCTTATTTTTAACGTCCTGGTTGCATCAGGGTAAAAACAGCGGCAAGTTGTATTTCGTATTTACTCTTTTCGTTATCGCGGCAATGTTGTTTATATTTTTCTACTACACGTTGATTAAATATAGAACTTTTATTTTTAACTATAAACAATACCGTCGAAATTATCGCAAATTAAACCCGGTGTATTATTTAACAATGCCGGTTTTACTGGTTGTTTTTGTCTGGCAATTTGGAATGGGTTGCGGCACTTTTGACGCCGGAGCGATTCCCGTCGACACAACAGATAACGCTTTCTGGAGCGCCTTTGCAGGCAGCATACCCGATGATATGTTGAGCGTTTCTATGCCGGGCGAAACCGAAGAAGCCGATCAAAACGGCGGTTACCCCGTAAGCGGCGCCTATTTCTTTCATGCCGATCATCTGGGCAGCATTAACCTGGTTACGAATGTGCTTGGTCGGGTAATAACAGAACTACATTATCTGCCCTACGGCGAAATTGACCGCGCCCATTCTTACGGCCCCGATATTTTGCGATATAAATACACGCATCAAGAAGAAGACCGTGAAAGCGGTAAGTACAATTATAACGCGAGAATGTACAACCCCGAAAGCGGCAGATTTACCACCGCCGACAGCGAACTGCCCGGCGAAGGCAAACAGTCGCAGGGTTTTAACCGGTATATGTACACGATGGGTAACCCGGTAAGATACAACGACTCGACAGGACATTGCCCGGAAGAGTTTGTATGTGCCCTTCCTTTTCAAAATTTCACGGGACCTACGCGCAGAAATGACAATGATAACTATAAATCACCCTGCCTTACCGGCGTGGATTGTATGTCGAGAGGCCATGATAAATCAGGAGCATTAATGTTTCCTGTATGGGCGCCAAGGATCAACGATCAAAGTAATGCCGCTTCATTAGGGATGCTTTACAGTAATATTGTAAAAGATGCGCTATGGGTTGCAGGTGGGTACCTTGTTACTCAAACGCCAATTGGTATAGCAGCGGATTTTGCTATAGGGTTTACAGCGGGTGTCAAATGGATGAGAAATCAGCCTTATGGTAGTAATAATTTTTTCTTATACATGATTGCAGGAACGATTTTTGGAGTTACTACCGTAATATGGGATACCCTGCTCTGGATCGGAGGTACCTTTCTTTTTACCATTGATAGTGTATATGCTGGACTTGCAATTGTTACCTTAACCCTCAGAGGTATTGCTGAAGATATCGCTGGTTTAATCAGCGGCAATAAATCGGTACCGGATATTTTGAAGGAGACTGGGCAGGTTTTCGTTGATATTGGCAAGGCTATCGGTGATAGTATTTGTGGTATCTTTGGATGCTGATTGTGAAAAAAGTTACATTGTTTTTTGTATTTTTCACGATCAGTAGCTCTTTGATATTTGCCGACGAAGCTGCTGATGAAACATATCAGTCTGGTTATGGCGAACCCGGTTATCATGAACATGACGGATTATATTTTAGATCTTTAACTGGTTTTGGTTATGGGTATTTTCATTCGGCCCAAATATCAGATGCAATTGATGTTTCTCAAGATTTACAAAATTTAACGTATCAAGCAGGCTATACAATAAATAAAAAAATCATTGTATTTATAGGTATGGAAGCGGTTTTACCGATAATTGTGGGACCTTCACCGTTTCAATCTGCCTTATACGAGCTAAAGTCCACTTGTATTGTTCAAGAATATGCACGTTGTTTCAAAAATACTGATTATGGTAAAAAAATTTTTACCATTTTTTCGATTTCTGTAGGTGTTTCTTATTATTTTATGCCCCAAAATATTTATTTATCAACTGTGTTTCAAATCCCTGAAGTTAATAATGAAGATTCTTATACGCAAATGGGTTTCGGCTTACAATCATCTATTGGTAAAGAATGGTGGGTGAGTAAAAATTGGGGTATTGGTTTGGCATTAAATATCTTCTACGATTATCTGCCAAAAACAGCGCCAGGTTTACGAGTGATTACCCCTTTACATGCCTTTGGTATAGGGCTTTCGTTTAGCGCGACATACAACTAGGTTGAATATGAGAAAATTTATTATAATTTTTAGCTTTTCATTT
>JAOUFY010000076.1 GCA_029857955.1 Spirochaetia bacterium | reverse complement strand
TCGATGCGGACATTATCAAAAGAAGACTTGTTATATAAAGAACTTTACGAAAAATTATCGACGTTGAATAAAAAAACCACCGCTACTTCCTTATATAAAAATCCCACCCATTCACCGAGAATGGCTGGTCCAAAGAAGTAATTTATAACTTAATTTATGTTTACAATCATCAGCTAACTTTATATTAAGTCTTAAGTATAATTTAATATGACGATGTATCGTAAACTTTTATCATTTGTTTTAAGTCTTTCTTTAATACCGATGTTGGTAACAGGTTTTTTTAGTTATTATTCTTTTGAGAAATCTCTTAAGAATGAAATTTTAAAAAAATTGGAAATCATTGCTGATTTAAAGGTTAAAAAAATAGAATCATTTTTTAAAGAACGAGCTGGCGATGCCTTTGTGATCTCAAAATCTATTTATTTGCAGAATTATTTTGCGCTAATAACCCGTTATTTTTATGAAAACAATCAAATATTTTTCCAGCAAACGAGGGAAATTCTAGATCATCAACTGGGCTATTATAGCGAAGCTTATGGATATCGTGATATAATGTTTGTTGATCAAAATGGAATCGTTGTTTATACAACAAATTTGGCACATTTTAAAATAGAATATGGAAAACATATTCCAGCTATGTTTGAAGATGTATTTGAAAAAAGTAAAACAATAATATCCTTTTCTAATGTATACAGAGCGCCGGTTTCTCCTCAGTCTTTTTTAATGATTGTTGCAGCTC
Source organism: Spirochaetia bacterium (assembly GCA_029857955.1). GTDB lineage: Bacteria > Spirochaetota > Leptospiria > Turneriellales > JAOUFE01 > JAOUFE01. The sequence goes on along the minus strand of JAOUFY010000076.1, from coordinate 9,220 downwards.
CTGTTAGAAATTCTCAGGGAATGTTCATTGGTGAAGTATTTTTTGAAATTGATATGAAGGTTGTATACAATTTAGTTGAAGATAAAACCGGACTTGGTAAAACCGGCGAAACACTTCTTGGCAAAAAAATTGATGAAGGGGCTTTATTTTTAAATCCAATATACCATGATCCTGATGCGGCTTTAAAGAGAATCGCTAAAAAAGGTTCGGGTTTACCGATATTAAAAGCCGTTCATGGTGAAATTGGTTCTGGCATTGCATTTGATTATTATGGAGATGAAGTGATCGCAGCCTGGAGGCCAATTCCAATGCTGAATTGGGGTATGGTTGCCAAAATTGATACAGAAGAAGCATTTGAGACCGTATATGGTATGCGCAATCGAATTCTTATATTACTTGTAATTTCAACATTCATAGTTTCCTATTTTATAATGCAAATAACGCGTTCGATTGCAAACCCAATTGTAGAGTTAACGAAAACAACAAAATTGTTAAAAGAGGGTGATCTTTCGGCCAGAGCAAAAGTTATGTCTTCAGATGAAATTGGCGAACTGGCAAAAAATTTCAATGATATGGTTGAAAAATTAACCAGCATTTCCGTTTCTTTAAAAGATGCACAAAGAATTGCTCACATTGGTAACTGGGAAATGGATTTACAAACTCATGAGTTAAATTGGTCGGATGAACTGTTTAAAATTTTTGAATTTCAGAAAACAATTATACCATCCAATGAAATATTTTTAAAGCAAGTACATGAAGATGATAAAGAGTTTGTAAAAATAATTCATACGGATTCATCTATTTTACAAACTCCGTACAACATTCAATATCGTTTATTATTTCAAGATAATCGGGCTAAATATGTGGAAGAGCAATGTGAAACGATTTTTAAAGGCGGCAAGCCGGTACGTACAATTGGAATTATACACGATATAACATTGCAACGGGAAGCTGAACATGAAATTTTAATGTTAAATAGAGATCTTGAAAATCGCGTTGTGCAGCGAACGCAACAGTTGGAAACAGCAAATAAAGAACTTGAAGCTTTTAGCTATTCGGTATCTCATGATCTAAGAGCTCCATTAAGAAGCATCACAGGGTTTGCAGAATTATTAAAAAATAAAAATATTGATAATCTGGATGAAAAAAGTCAACATTATTTAAATGTAATTTCAGAATCAACCGTTCAAATGGGTAGGTTAATTGACGATATTTTGTCATTTTCCAGGATGAGCAGAACAGAATTAATGGAAACAAAAATTGATTTTTCTGTTTTAATACAAAATGTAATAAAGAAACTTGACAATGAGGTCAAGGATCGTAAAATTATCTGGAAAATAAATCCTGTGCCTAATTCAACAGGCGACATGAGTATGATGGAGCTTGCTATGACAAATTTAATTTCAAATGCCGTAAAATTTACAAAAAATTGTCCGGTTGCTGAAATTGAAATTGGCTCATTAAATTTTGGTGAAAATTCAATAACTGGTTCAGTCGATCATAAATTGGATAATGATAAAGAAATAACATATTATATTAAAGATAATGGCGTCGGTTTTGACATGAATTATGCGGGTAAGTTGTTCGGGCTTTTTCAACGTCTGCACAGACAGGATGAATTTCCAGGAACAGGGGTCGGACTTGCGAATGTTCAACGTATTATAAAAAGACATGGCGGAAGAATATGGGCAGAAAGCAAGCCTGGCGCAGGCACTATATTTTATTTTACGTTGCCAAATCACCAGGAGGGTGATGGGTAAGGCGGCCACAGGATGTGTTAGACTTAATTTTTTTCTAAAGGAGATAATATGATTGAATTAAAATCAATATTGCTTGTTGAAGATAATCCAAATGACGAAGAGCTCACACTTACCGGATTGGCAGAATACAATCTTGCCAATGACGTTCATGTAGTTCATGACGGCGAAGAAGCTCTTGATTTTCTTTTAAAAAGAAAAAATTACGTTGATCGACAAAATGGTAATCCGGCAGTAATATTGCTTGATTTAAAATTACCTAAAATTGATGGTATTGAAGTATTGCGCGTTATTCGCAGCGATGAGAAATTAAAATATACCCCCGTTGTTATTTTAACATCATCTAAAGAAGAAAAAGACAAACTGGAAAGTTATAAACTTTCAGTAAATGCCTATGTAGTAAAACCTGTTAATTTTCAAGATTTTATCAAAGCAATTAAAGAAGTCGGTATATTCTGGGCGATCATAAATGAACCACCTCCAGGCTGCCTTCGTAAAGTCTGACGAGAATGTTTTGACATGTTATATGATTAAAATATTGATGCATTGTGAAACTTCGTATATTAAATCTCGAAGATAATCCAAACGATACAGAGCTTGCTCTAATTGAGCTATCAAAAGAATGGCCTGACGTTGATATTATCAGAGTTGATACACGAGATGATTTTATTTTATCACTTGAAAAAAACAATTTTGATTTAATCCTTTGTGATTTAAGCTTACCCCAGTTTGACGGTTTTTCTGCCCTTTCCATTGTAATAAATAAATATCCCCATATTCCTTTTATTTTTTTAAGCGGAGCAATGGGCGAAGAAAGCGCTATTGAAACTTTAAAAAAAGGCGCAACGGATTTTATAATTAAAGGCCGTCTTTTTCGGCTTATACCGGCTGTACGGCGCGCACTTGAAGAAGCCCAAAAACATAAAAAACAAATTGAAACTGAAGAAAAAATAAAAAATGAAATGGAAATCACAAGTCATCTTCTCATGATTTCTGAAGCTACCGCGCAAATAACGGATATAAATAAACTTTTAAAGCAAATCGTTTCCTGCGGGCATGAAATCATGAAGTACGAATATTGTTTGATCTATTTATTTAATAAAGACACTTCTACTTTTCGACCGGTTGAAAAATATGGATTATCTTCCGAGATGAACGCAGGATTTATGACAGAATTCCTGCCGTATGAAACGGCGTTTATTCAGGAGTCGTTGGAAAAAAAAGGAATCAATGTCATTTCAAAGCTTTCTAAAAGTAATAAGTTATCCGGTGCGTTTTCTTTTATTAAAGATAAAGAAACGTTGGTTGTTATACCTTTGTTTGCCCGTCAGGAGCCGATAGGTATGATTTTTTCTTTTTATAAAGAAGAAATGGTCTTTGAAGAAAGACAAAAAAAAATTATGTTGGGAATTGCTCATCAGGCAAGCGTTGCCATTGATCAAGCCAGATTATATAGAGATTCTATTGAAAGATCGATTGAACTTTCAGCCAGGGTTGAAACCATTCAGGTAATGAATGAAATTGACAAAAGCATTCTTTCAACACTGAACATCTGGGAAATTCTGGAAAATGTAACTCATCTTGTTTCCAGATTAATACCGTGCGAAATGTCAAACGTTTTCATGGTTGATAAAGAAAATGAAGGATTTATATTTGCAGCTGGTTTTGGAGTCAGAGAGCTCTCGGTGGGCGATCTAATACCTTTTCATGAAACCAGTTCAACCGAAATTTTACAATCAGGAAAAATTGAGTATATCGCAAATTTATTGGATATAAAAAAAAGACTCTCTTATGAGAATAAATTAGTCAATGAAGAATTTTTGTCGTTCATACGAATTCCCCTGTATATTCGAAATGACATTACCGCTGTTTTTAGTATTGGCTCAAAACGATCAGCTGCATTTTCAGTTGAAAATTTATCAACTTTAGAAAAGCTGTCTGATCAGGTTGGGGTAGCTTTACAAAATGCCAAATATTTATCTGATCTGGAAGAATTATTTCTGGGAACCGTAAAAGCTTTATCTTCAACCATAGACGCAAAATCTCCCTGGACACAGGGACATTCCGTTAATGTAACCCGTCTTGCATTACAGATTGGAGAAAAAATGGCGCTTTCAAAAAAAGAGTTAAAAAATCTTGAACTAGGGGCATTATTGCATGACATTGGCAAGCTGGGTACCTATGAATCAATTCTTAATAAGCCAGGAAAACTTACAGATGAAGAATACAGCAAAATTAAAGAACATCCTGAAAAAGGAGCAGAGATACTTTCGCCGATTACGCAATTAAAAAATATTATACCGGCCATCAGACATCATCATGAATTTTACAACGGTAAAGGTTATCCAACGGGTTTAAAAGGTAATGAAATTCCACAGATAGCGCGAATTGTATGTGTAGCTGACAGTGTTGACGCCATGAGTTTTGACCGGCCATATCGAAAAGCAATGCCGCGCGAAGAAATCATCAACGAGTTAAAAACTCAATCGGGTAAACAGTTTGACCCTGATATAGTGGATATTTTTTTACAAATATATTAATAAAGCATTTAAAAGGCTTCGGAAGATTGTATAAAGATCATTGAACTTCGCCTGGCGGTTTAGATTGACCGTATATTCAAGCCTGCGCGTTTACGTTTTGTAAATCATTGGGTGTACAAATCAAAACAAAATAAAGATCATAGTTGGATTTTAATATGTACAAAGTTGATTGTTTGAATAAAAAAATTACATGTATTTACTTTTCAACGTAAAATTCTGTACGTCTGTTGCGGGATCGTCCGTCTTCTGTTTCGTTATCTGCAACAGGAAGTGTATCTCCGTAACCTTTTGATTTTACACGAAGCGGTGAAATTCCGTTTTTTACAAGAAACTCTTCAACGGATTCAGCTCTTTTTTGAGATAAAATCTGGTTATAGCGTTTATTTCCCGTTGAATCCGTATGACCTCGAACTTCAATTTTTAATTGGGCATTTTCTTTCAGCGTTTGAACAAGCTTGGCAAGAATAGATCGGGCTTCAGGTTTTAAGTAGGCTTCGTTAAGTTCAAATTCAATTTTACCCATGGTAAACGACTCACCTTTTTTAATATCTTCAGGTATAATTACCTTTTCCATTTCATCTTTTTTTACCGTTTCTCTTGAAGGCGCGCGATCTTTTGATAATGCCGTAATTTCAACGTCATCGAAATCAGGTATATCTATTAATTTTCCATTTTTACTTTTATCCAAATGCATTTTTTCTGAAAAAATAACCGAACCATTTTTACGATATATAACTTCCACATCGCTTTCTATCGGGTTGCTGTCTTTATCCGTTACCGAAAGTTTGATTTTACGCATGGCAAGTTCAACATCTGGTTTGTTTTTATCGAAATTATCCGGATTATTTAAATTATTGACTGCTTCTACTTTTTCAGTTTTAACATTTGAATTTTTATTTTTATCCCAGGTTTGAAAATCTTGTTTTAATTTGTTACCGTTTTCATCTGTTTTTTCGACATAATAATCATCATTAATATTTTTAATTTCTGAATTGTTATTATCTCCAATAGCATAAAGATATTCACCAGCCGGAAGTATCAGTACTCCATTTGCCGCAGCAGGTTGAGAAATGGAGCCATGAAATGGCGCGTCGAAACTCCAAATGACAGTATTTTTAATGCGCCCATTATTTAAATTATCTCTGTTTTGAGAATTATTTTGATGATTGTTTTGTAAAGGTTCTTTTCGAAAAGCATCAACGTGAACAAAGGTCGCTGCCTGCTTTTCTGTTTTTACTTGTTTATTGGATGCGACATATAGCTGATCACGTATTAAAACAAAAGACGGACTTGTAGCATTTTCTGAAAAATATTTGTTTTGAATTTCGCCAGATTCAAGATCAACAGAAAATACTTCCCTGTTGTTCATGGAAAATAAAATTTCCTGATCTGTAAAAGAAGGGTCAGATGTGATAAAGTCAGAATAATTTTTTTTAAAAACAATTTCTCCATTTTTTAAATCATAGGCATAAAGAGTTTTGCCAGAGGGAAAGTACACACGATTTTGGTAAACCAAAGGCGAAAATATTTTAAATGGTTTTTCAATTTCTGTTTTCCAAACTTCTTTTCCATCATCGAGATTTAAACAATATAAATAGTATTTGTTTTCAGTATATTCCATCGATTGAGTAAAAACAAATCGATCAAAAAAAGAAGGAAAACCAGAATACGATCTTATATCCTGACGATTCCACAAAAGATGACCGTCTCTGATATCGCGCGCCATAAACACATTTCTTGTTCCGTAAACAATGGAATTGTCAAGTAAAACCGGATCGGAATATATACCGTCAATTCGAACTGCATTGTGATTATTAAAAGAGCTTGCAGAATTGTGATCAACAAAAGTATTTTTTTTATTTAAAGGTTTATTTTTATTTATACCGTTTTTGATGTGATCTTTAAAATCCATATTTTCTTCTAACATGGCAGTACGAGACCAGATGACATTGCCGTTTTTTTTGTTGATGGCATAGATCATTGTCGCGTCAGTAATGATTAAATAATTATCACGTATAAGGGGATACTTTATTTTACCAGCAGATCTGGCGGTTCCGGCAAATGTTTTCGAAATAGCAATAAGATCGTCGCTCCACACCACTGCACCGGTTTCTTCATCAAGAGCAAATAAACGAGCTGATTTATCGATAACATAAACCATACCGTCAGAGATTACCGGATTAAAGAGTTGACCATTACCTTTAAAAACCCATTTTACATTGTTATTTTTAACGATCAATTCATCATTATTGCCGGTGAGGTAAAGGTTCCCTTTGTAAACTGGCCAGTCATCTGCATTTAGATCATATGAAGCAATAAAAAACAGCAATAAAATAAATAAATATAATGAAATGATGGTTCTAAATTTATTTTTAATATATTCCATGGGGCATATTAAAATAAAATAATGTATGTTCAATTAAATTTAATTAAATTATCCAAGATATAATTCTCTGTTTAAAATGGAAACGTATTTAGACCAGATTTTATCCTGAGATGATTCCGTAAATTTTCTAATATCAGAAAATATAAATTGATTGGAATCTGTTGAATCGGCGGCATGAATCAGATAAGCTTCAAGAAATTTAGGCTCAATAAGAGCTCCCCATTCTTTTTTACCCTGGTGAGAAATTAAAATGTGTTCTAGTTTTAACCTTAGGTTGTTTTCAAGAGGAACTTTATCAAGATTTTTTTTCAGTCGTTCATAGCCAAGCAGCGTATGACCTTTTAATCTGGCTTCTGTTGAATATTCAATTTCATGAAGCAGATAACGAAATTCGTCAACTTTACCAATGTCATGTAAAAATGCTCCAATCAGTAAAAGATCACGATCAGCCATTTCATAGATTCCGGCATAGGCATTAACCAGTCTCACGACGCTTAGGGTATGTTCCAGTAAACCGCCGATGTAGGCATGATGAAAATACCTCGATGCGGGCGCATCAAGAAATAACGTTAAAAACTCCTTATCATTTGTATAATTTGTATAAAGTTTTTTAAGAGCCGGATTTTTAATTTGCGCAAGCAGCGACTTTAAATCTTGAAGTAATATTCGCCGATCATGGGTGGTGCGTTTCCAGAAACGCGAAAGCTCCCATTTATCGGGGTCTGTTCGTTCTATTTTAACAATTTTTACCTGTAAAACATCCTGAAATTCCTCGATAAATCCGTTTACTTTTACAACATCGCCTTCAGAAAGAGCCGTTTGTATTTTTTTTAAATTATTGGCGTTATCAAAATATACTCCCGGCAAGTGCCCTGATTTGTCAGAAAATAGCAGTCTTAAAAATGGTTTGTTTTTCTTACCAACATTCATGTGGATTTTTTTTAATAAAAAATAACCCTCATCAAGCATTCCCGGGTTTAATTCATCAATAAACGGCGTTTTTTTTAAATCAAGACTTTCCATGTCGGAATGTTTTATGATTAAACCGGCATGGTCATTTGTTTTTTCTGTAATATTGAAAGTTGTAAATTTGCAAAAAAATGCCTCTGGCGCTGACATTGATTGCTTTACATGGGCCTGAATTTAATAGAGATCAGGTAAATTCACTACTATACAATACCGTTTAAGATTTATAAACTAAATAAGTTTACAAAGAAAAATAGCTAAACGCTTTGCTTGGCAAGTTCTTCTTTACTTAAGGTATCCCATTGGCCAATTAAATATTTTTCACCAGATTGATCCATGTATAATGAGCCAGTACCTACAATCCATACTGTTTCGCCGGTTTTTTTAAACAATCGAAATTTAGTAGCCACTTCTTTAATTTTTTCTTCATATACAGCTTGTTGTCTATCAGGTCTATAATCATCCGGATGGGCGATTTGTCGCGTTGTTAATTTTAATAGTTCTTCAACAGAATAATCAAGTATTTTAGCAAATCGTTTGTTTACAAAGTTAATGGTTCCATCCGGTTTGCCTAGAATGACCGCCATATCCACTGAGTCGATAAATTTCTGGATATCTTTTTTTGAATTATTTAAATCTTCAATTAATTGATCGAGGCCTTTTTTATTGTCCATAAAAGCAATGATAAAGCGGTTATTTGGCTCATCATAGGTTGCGCTTATTTTTGTAGACCAGATTTGTCCATTTTTCATTTTATGCGAACCTTCAAATGTTCCCTTTCCTTTTTGAATCACCTTTTGCAGGTTGGCGGCATTTTCAATCCGGTGTTCATCAGAAATCATTTCAAAAAAATTTAACTTTGAAAGGTCTTCGCGGGTATAATCAGAACGGTTTAAATAAGCTTCGTTTACGTCGAGAATTTTGCCGTCTTTACCGACAATTAAAACGCCGTCGGGGCAGGCGCAAAAAACAGCATCGTATTTTGAACGGCTTGATTTTAACATGTTTTCAATTTCTTTTCGAAGGCGAATGTCCTGGTGCATGACAAAAATTGCGTTGGTGTTTTGGTAAGAGATGGAGTAACCATGAATTTCAACGGGAATTTTTTCGCCGGTTTTATGTTCAAGGGTAGATTCAAACGTTACTTTTTTATCTGTAAATACCTTGTTTATATTTTCAGAGTAGGTTTGCAAAAAGTCTTTCGGTACAACATTTGCGACATTTTTACCGATAATTTCTGCTTTGGAATATCCCAGTTTTTCAATGCCCCTGGGGTTTAAGTCAAGCACGAATCCTTTATTGTCGAGCAAAAAAATACAGTCTCTTGATGTTTCAAAAAAATCAGGAATTTGAGGTGTGTTTTGGTTGTCCATGGCAATCTCCATTTCTTAAAATATATATATTCTAAAATTATATTTATTAATATTATCAAGTGTGTCAAGAATTATTTTAGAAAAAATATAAATTTTAATGCGGATTTAAAAGATAAATATTGAACTTGTTATCATCTTTACTTTTATGGGCATATATGTCCGTATAAATACGAAGTTTCATTATTTGCCATGGCGGAT
>JAOUFY010000127.1 GCA_029857955.1 Spirochaetia bacterium | reverse complement strand
CACAGCCTTTCAGTCGATTCATGAGATATATTGAAAAATAGATTCATTTTAGCTATATAATTTTTGAATTCCCCCGAAGTCAAAGGCGGTTGGCGCACAGGCTCGATATAGTATCATCACCTTATCTTATACACCGGAAATAATTTTTTCGCCGGTCGAAACCATTTTACCAATGGGATCAAACAATTGATTAACCGAAAACAGTAATGCTTCAACGTCAGATGCAGCAGATGGATCAACAGCAATGAGCAGCCCTCCATTGGTTTGGGGATCAGCCAGAATTTCTTTATAACCATGCAGACTTTCATCGATCATGTCGACGTAATTTTTCCAGTTTTTATGGAGTCCGCCGGGTAAAGAATCTTTTTCAATATATGGCTTTAAATCAGTTAGCAAAGGTAAATTTCTTGCATTAATTTTTGTTTTGACATTTGAGGCTAAACACATTTCAATTAAATGTCCTGCAAGTCCAAAACCTGTAACATCTGTCATTGCATGAACTCCTTTTATTTTTCCGAGTTCAAAGCCAATAGAGTTTATTTTTTTTAAACCAAGCAGCAAAATTTCATAGTCTTCTTTTAATATCAAACCTTTTTTTATAGCCGTTGTTAAAATTCCGGCGCCAAGTGCTTTTGTTAAATAAAGTACATCACCTGACTTTGCTCCTTTGTTTAGCTTCACATTCTCATAAGAAACCATACCGTTTACAGATAAACCAAAAATTGGTTCTTTATTTTCAATGCTGTGACCGCCTGCAATCATAATGTTGACTGAAGAACAGGCATCCGTTGCCCCTTGCATAACTTTTGAGGCTACTGACTCTGCGATATCTTTTATTGGCCATCCAAGTACTGATAACGCAAATATTGGTTTACCACCCATGGCATAAATATCGCTGATGGCATTTGCTGCAGCAATATAACCAAAATCATAGGGGTCATCAACAACCGGCGTAAAAAAATCTATAGTTGATAGCAATAAACTTTTTTCATCAAAATAATAGGCTGCCGCATCTTCATTATTTTCATTGCCTACGAGAAGTTTTTCAGAATTTACAGATTTTGAACTGACGCCAGACTTTGATTCTGAAAGTATATTTTTTAAGCGGCCGGAGTCTATTTTACACCCGCAACCTGCTGCTGAACTATAGCTGGTTAATTTAATATTTTCAATTTCCATTTTTTTTCCTAATACTGCTTTTGTAATAGCAGTTGATTTACAATTTCTTGTAAATTTATATTTTCAAATTTAATTTTACGAATTGAATCTTGATTTCTTTTAGCTAAACCATGCTCATATGCTCTGTCATAATAATCAAGAGCAATTTTGCAGGCGCTTTTTAAATCTTTGCCTTCAATCGCTGATATCGCTGTATGAAAATTTACATCTCCAAGTCGTTTCTTAATATCAAAAAATGCCTGTTTTAAAAATTCAACTTCATTGGTTGAACCATATTGAGACATTAAATACTCCACTCGTACACTTTGTGGAATGTCCAGATAAATTACAGGGGAGCTTCTCATCAATTCCCATATTGCTAATGGAAGCACAGTTCGACCTACGTGTCGACTTTCATCTTCGATCCATATATTTTTTTCTAAATTAAAACCATGTAGCTTAAAAGCAAGTTCGTTCTCAAACTGCTCTTGCGTAATTTTTTCGCTTTGCCCTAATGAACCAAAAGCGGATCCCCTGTGAAGAGCTAGTCCCTCAAGATCGATGATTTGTTCTCCCTTTTTTTGAAGTTCTTGTAACACAAAAGTTTTTGCGCTTCCTGTTTTTCCCCCAAGAACCAAAAATTTGTACGGTTGTTGAAATTTTTTTAATACATAATTTCGAAAACCTTTGTAACCTTTTTTCAAAGTAAAGGTTTCAACCTCCATTAAATTTAGCAGCCATGCCATAGAAAAACTGCGCATTCCGCCTCGCCAGCAATGTATCAATAATGGTTTTTCATCAGCCAGTTCAATGCCTTTTTGCGCAAACTCATTTAGCCTGGGCCCAACAAATTTCAAACCTTCTAAAATTGCATTTTTACGCCCAACCTTTTTATACTCTGTACCGACCACCGCCCTTTCTTCATTACTAAACAACGGTAGATTTACAGCGCCTGGTATATGCCCTCTTTCAAATTCTGCTGGAGTTCTAACATCTACAGCACAAATACCCGATTGTTGCATTTTTATAAACTCATTTATTTCGATTATCACATTTGCCACAATTTACGTTTTCAATGTTCGACCCACTGTACAGCAATTCCTTTACAAATGAAAACCCAGTGGGAGCGGCTACTTTTTAGTAAATCATACGACTAAGTCAAAGGCATTTTCCCCATTTAGAAAAGTTCGGTATTTCATATTGTCCCAGAATTCAGCCCAGCGACCTTCGAAGTATTTGCATCTTAA
>JAOUFY010000026.1 GCA_029857955.1 Spirochaetia bacterium | reverse complement strand
AAAACCGACAGGAAAATATTGCATATCCGGAATAATCTTTATATTGATTTAGACTTCTTTTTAAAAGGGGCCAAGCCTGCCCCTTCGGGTTTGTCTAAAAAGAAGCAATTTTGCCGCGACAACGTAAAACACAAAGATTTTATGCGGCAAAACTTTTTAGACAACCCCTACCCCATACGTAAAATTCAACGTAGAAAAATCTTTACAGGTAGTCTCAAATAAGTTTTGTAAAAAAAGCATAATGCAATACAGAAATATTGAAATACTTGAATCGCTCTCATGGCTAATGCATGAGGCTGACTCTCGAACAACAGCGCGGGGTTTTTCGTATTATTCACAAAACCGTGTTTCTCTGATCAAAGAACAAAATGGTATTTTTTTTGCAAAAGTAAGCGGCTCCTATAACTATAATGTAAAAATTGATTCGGATAAAAAACAGGCGCTTTGTGATTGCCCTGCATATTTTCCCTGTAAACATATAATTGCACTGGTGTTTTTTTTATCTGAAGTTGAAGAAAAGAAAAATGTAAATCAGAAAAACCTTTCACAAAATATTTCAATAAAAAATATCAAAAACAACATAGCTAAATTTCCTGAAAACGCAAGCGTTAAAAAAAAGAAAAAAGTTTCAGAAGAGTTTATTTTTCAAGCTATTGATGACCATTGTTTTGCGGCGCGAAAATATAATCCTGAAACTAAAATAATTTCTGAAATTAATTTTACAGATCGTTTGGTTCTTGTCGATGGTTCCTATGTTGAATATTATTATCTTATTAATTTTGTAAATATGTCGCATCGCCCCATTTATTTCAATGAAATTGTTCATAGCCGATTCTTTGGAAATATCCATTTTTTTACAAAAGAAAATATCCCCATGCAGTTTAAGGGCGTTTTACCTGTTTTTCAAAAACTTGTAAAAATAAAAAATGCTGATGCCAATGAAGAAATAAAAATACAAAAAACAAATCCGCCGAAGCTTCAAGGAGATAGTTATCGTATTGAAAATTATTACTTTGATCCTGTACAAAAAAAAGAAGTTTTATACCCGGCTGCGGCAGGGATTGATTACTTTTCAAGAGAACACTTAAATAAATTAGTTTTTGAAAATAACAGCAGTAAACCGAAAAATTCAAACTTACCTTTAGATGTAAACTTCTACATAACCGGATTTGACGATTTCACTTATGAAATTTATCGATTTTCAAAGGGGGGTTTAAAAGTAATAAGCGATCTTGAAATTATCGAAAGAAAGAATTTAATGACGGCAGCAAAGGTTAAAAATATATTAAAACTTGCGCCAAAAGAATTTGACAAAGGTCCGGTTTTTTCATTATCAATTTATCCAGACGAGAAGGGACAATTTAAAGTTAAGTGTCGAGCGGAATTTATTTATAGCGTAGATGAAAAATATTTTGATACAAAACTTCTTGCAAAAACTATATCAAGCGAATCCTCTACAAAATACATAGCCAGATTTCCGGCCAGGGCTTTAAATTCAAGCCAGCCGTTTAAATATCAAAAAGATGTTCATGGTAACATTGCCAAAAGAAACACCAAACAAGAAAGACAGATTTTTAGAAATTTTGATCAATCGCCGATTCCGTTTCATAAAAAAGAATATATTTTAATGCCCGGCGAAATTTCAAACTTTATTGAAAAAGAAGTCCCTTCGCTTCAAGAGGCAGGCGCCAAAATTCATATCCATAAGAATCTTATGAGATTGATGAAAAACAAAAACAATAATAAAGCTGTTTTTAAAATCAACAAGAAAACAAACGACATAAACTGGTTTGATGGTCATCTTAGTATCGAAGGAATGGGTCTCAGGGAACTTCGCCTTGCCTTAAAAGCGTATAGAAAAAAAGAAGACTATTTTCTTTTAAGCGACGGTTCATGGGTTAGCCTTGATTCCATCGGAATCGCTAAACTTGCGGAATCATTTGAGAATCTTGGAGTGCATATTTCAGCAGATGGAGAAATTAAAAAAGTAAATCGAGGTCAAATGCTTGCCATTGAATTTGAAATGGATATGAGAACTGACGCAGCGATAGAAAACCTTTCTAAAAAAATCCAGGCATTACCTCAAAAGCGAAAAAATGCGACAGGATTTTTTCAAACTTCATTTAAAGGAGAACTCAGAGACTACCAAAGAGAAGGAGTATTATTTTTAGAAAGTTTATACGAAATTGGTATTGGCGGTGTTCTTGCTGACGACATGGGGCTTGGAAAAACCATTCAGGGATTAACCTTCATTGAACGATTAACCAGGCAAAAAAATTCTCTTCTGACACTAATCGTTGGCCCTCTGGCATCAGTATCTATCTGGAAAAAAGAAGCCCAAAAATATTTTCCTGATCTCAATGTTACCATCTGGCATGGAACAGACCGTAAAAAGTCTGAGTTTCCAAAACAGGGTATTGTACTTACCACCTATGGCACTCTTTCAAGAGATTATGCAGACTGGAAGGAAAATCATCATTTTGATCTTGCAATACTGGATGAAGCGCAAAATCTGAAAAATTTTAGAACGTTATCTTCACATGCCGTCAGACAGACCAACACTGAATTATATTTTTGCCTGACGGGAACGCCGCTGGAAAACAGTTTAAACGATCTATGGTCCTTGTTTGACATATGTTTTCCGGGTTATCTGGGAACGCAAAAAAGTTTCAGCAAAAATTATTCCGATCCCCATCAGGAATCGCATAAAATTTTACGTAAAAAAATTGAACCCTTTGTTATGAGAAGAACCAAAGGTGAAGTATTAAAAGAACTGCCTCCGCTTACTGAAACATGGGTGCCGGTGGCCATGGCGGAAAAACAAAAAGTATTTTATGAAGAAGCGAGAAAACAGGCTCTGATGGAACTTGCCAATGCCGGGAAAAATTATCTCATGGTGATGCTGCCTCATTTAATGAAACTTCGCAGAATTGCATGTCACCCTGAAGCGGGAAACTCAGAAACAACAAACCCTTTACTTTCAGGAAAATTTATACATTTAAAAGACATTTTAAACGAATTAAAGTCCAGCTCATCCGGAATTTTAATTTTCAGCCAATTTACAGATATTTTAAAAATTTGCGGCAAACTTCTACAAGATCTTGATTATGACTATCACTATCTGGATGGTTCAACTCCGCTTAAAAAACGAGACAAGATGGTAACAGAATTTCAAAACGGCGAAAAAAGTTTTTTCTTGATCAGTTTAAAAGCAGGAGGTACTGCATTGACATTGCACCGCGCAGATACAGTAATTCATCTTGACCCCTGGTGGAACCCCGCTGTTGAAAGACAGGCTTCTGATCGAGTACATAGAATCGGTCAGACACAAAAAGTTTTTGTTTATAAACTTTATTCTGAAAACTCTATCGAAGAAAAAGTCATTGAGCTTCAATCAATAAAAAAAGAAATCTTCGAAAATATTTTTGGAGATAGCATGAAAAATTCAGAAAAAATTACTCGTGATCAAATTAAAAAGCTTCTTGAAGAATAAATAGCATTTACTACCTATAACTTACGGAGAAAGACATTAATTTTGAAAAATCAAACTAAAAAAATTCTTGTGCTCTGTACTGGCAACAGTTGCAGGAGCCAAATGGCAGAAGGTTGGTTACGGCATTTTGCTGAAAATAAGGCAGAGATTTACAGCGCTGGAATTGAAGTCCATGGCGTTAATCAAACAGCAATAGAAATAATGTACGAATCCGGAATCGACATCAGCGGACATAAATCAAATCATATTAATGAATACCAAAACATTAACTTTGATTTTATAATCACCGTTTGCGATCATGCAAAAGAAAGCTGCCCGTATTTTTCTTCTAAGGCCATGAGATTTCATTATAATTTTGTCGACCCTTCAAAAGCGCAAGGATCACGAAATGAAATACTGAACATATTCAGGCAGGTTCGTGACGAAATAAAAGAGTATTCAAAAAACTTTATTAAAGCAAATTTGTAAAATCTATATTCGTTTTAAAACGACTTAGCGGCGCGCTCTTAGAACATTTTAGTTCGATATTTTAAACCCAATAAGCTTGCAATTCCTGAATAATTTACTTTATTACCAGATTATTCCGATATTATTAAAAAAATAAGGAAAATATTCTGTCTATATGAAATCAAAAATAACTGAAACCGATTTAGCATTAACAAAAGATTTTATAAGTAATAATGTAGTTTTGTTTAATGGTATCAATGATAATACTCTCACAAAAATTGCGTCAAAAGTTTCACCGGTTTCTTTTAAAGCCGGGCAGGACGTCATGAAACAAGGTGAAATTGGAGATAAACTTTACATTGTAGTTAAAGGTAAACTCGATGTATATATTACAGATGAAAATAAATCTCTCAAAAAAGCAGGAGAAATTTCAACAGGAGATTGTGTCGGCGAAGGCGCATTAATTACCAAAGAACCCAGAAACGCTACGGTGAAAGCAAGTATAGACTGCGAACTCATTTCACTTTCACATATTGACTTCCAGGAAATTCTAAAAGAAAGCCCAAAAGAAATGGAAGCTTTTGTTCGTATCGTGGGCAAAAGAAGTAAAACAATCAACCCGTCACAATTTCGCCCTTCACCTGAAAAATTACGTAATTTTTTATCTTCCATAGATCTTATGTCAAGTCTTGATGCAGAAACTCTTGCCGCTCTTGAGCCAAAAATGCAATGGATTTTTTTACCGGGAGGAGAAACTCTAATGAAACAAGACGACATGGGTGACTCCATGTACATCGTGGTTAACGGTCGTCTGCGATATATTGTTCAAAATCAAAATCAAGAAATTGTCGATGAAGGCGAATTTTCACGAGGAGATATAATTGGAGAAATGTCGCTTCTCACGGGAGAAAAGCGTTCCGCAACAGTATTTTCTACACGCGGTTGCGAGGTTGTCCGTTTTACTACAGAAGTTTTTGAAAATCTGATTTCAAAAAATCCTTTGGGGATGATGAACATTACACGTACCATTGCCCTTCGTCTTAAAAATAAAATGGGATATGCAAAAAAGAAAAGAAAAATCAAAGTGGTCACCATTTTACCATTATATGAGAATTTACCATACACGGATTTTGCACACAAACTTGTTAATTGTCTTAAAAAAAATAAATCAGTTTTTTATGCAGATAAAAAATCATTTGTTAAACATTTAGAAA
Source organism: Spirochaetia bacterium (assembly GCA_029857955.1). Lineage (GTDB taxonomy): Bacteria > Spirochaetota > Leptospiria > Turneriellales > JAOUFE01 > JAOUFE01. Next base: position 32,935 of record JAOUFY010000026.1, on the reverse strand, counting down.
ATGAAAATAATCAAAATATTTCATCTGCAAATATTAGTTACAGCCTCACGAGTTTATTTTCATGGCTGTATACATTAGAAGATACCTACGAGTTGGTTTTAATTATTTCTGAACCCGACGACAAGGTATGGACAGAAACATGCATAAAACATACCGACAAAATTTATTTGCTTGCAGATCACCAGTGCAGCGAATCGCTTTATCCTGTTGAAATCCGATATTTAAATGAAAGTTCAAACGAAAAATCTCCCGAAAAGGAATTAATTTTACTTTATGACCAGCCGGATTTGGAACCGTCTGAAACCGGTCTTAAGTTAACAAACCGGAAAGTTTCACAATACCACCATATAAGAATCTATGAAGACAAAGATTTCTCCAGATTGTCAAGAACCTTCATGGGGCAGTCAATAGGGTTGGCGCTCGGAGGCGGCGGTGCAAAAGGTTTTGCCCATATTGGACTGCTAAGGGCTTTTGAAGAAGAAGGTATACCGGTTGATATCATAGGCGGAACCAGCGCAGGATCTATCATGGGAGCGCTATATGCACTTGGATACAAAATTAATGAAATCGAATCTATCGCCAAAAAAATCATGGTGGATAAAAATAATTTAAATGATTACACATATCCGCTGGTTTCATTATTAAGAGGCGGCAAATATACGCATGCAATCAGAGAATTTCTGGGTACTAAAAAAATCGAAGACATGTGGATACCATATTTTGCGGTAGCAACTGATCTCACTCTTGCAGAAAAAAAAGTTTTTAGCGAAGGCTATCTCTGGAAAGCCATTCGGGCAAGTACGTCTCTGCCGGGAATTATGCCGCCGTTATACGATGATGGATCGATTTACGTCGACGGCGCTCTTCTTGATAATATTCCGGGCTCAGTTTTAAAAAATAAAAACACGGGGATCAGTATTGCCGTCTGCCTTGGTACTGGGGACAGAAAATCCAGAGATAAAATATTTTCAGCAATATTTGATGAAAGAAAACAAGGTATTGCTCCGTCAATTATCGAGGCTTTAAAAAAGAAACTAAGCCCAAGGTTTAGAAAAGCGCATGTTCCCGCAATGGGAAACCTGATTATGCGCGCCACGATGGTTCACTCGCTTGCCATGGAACATACAACTCAAAAAAGTGTGGATCTCTATATTGAACTTCCTGTCGGCGACTACAGTTTGTTTGGATGGAAAGATTTTGACAAGATCGTCGAAGCAGGTTATTCATATGCCAAAAAAAATGCAAAAACATGGAAAACCCAACTTGGCCTTTAAAATTTAAAGGGGAGAAGTCTCTCCCCTCGGGGTTGTCTAAAAAAGTTACGAATTTATCTCAAATCTCAGATAAACTTTTTATACAACCCCTTCCCCTCACAATTTTTCGTTTACCACAAATTATCTAAACGTAATTTGGCAGGGTTATTTCTACATAATCATCCGCATACGTTCCATACAATGACCGCATTTTTTTAGCGGTTCGTAATTCGCAAAGGTTTGTCATACCGTCTACACGCCATGTTGATTGTGGTTTTCCATCTTTATCAGTATATTTCACAATGGGAAGTTTCCATGGCGAACCTTCAATTACATAATACTTTTTACCGTCGCCTTCGCCAGTGGAGGGCGATTGATAGTTGATGGTTCTCCAGGCCGTTTCCCAGTTAAATTTACCATAGAAGCCTCGTATAACTTCATTGAGCATATCGTATCGCCACTGAGGATCAGACCAGTATAATTTACTGAACGTATTTGTAAATTCACCCATCGAACAAATGTTCATGGGAGGATGAACCCAGGAATTTGTTGTGAGAATATAATCAGCTTTATCTTGTCTCAGGGGACTGAAAAAATAAAATCCAAACGCATTTGGATCCGCAAAAGGCTCCTTGAAAACCAAACCATCTGCACCCCAGACATCTGGACTATATTTTTTACCAAAATGTTCAAAAAGTCCTTTATTGTAATTTTTCATAAATATAGCAGGCTGCTGATAAGTATTCCAGCGAACAAACAAACCTTCCTGCGGCGCTTCAGCGTTGGCATTAAGAAAAGCTTTATTTGGCAAATAAGCTTTTACATCGTCAGAAGCGTAACTTAACGGATCAAGGTTTGCGGTTTTCATTCCGGCCTCAATGATACACGCCTTGTTACTTTTTCCGTCGCTGACAGGATAAATATACGGCGCGCCGCGTTTTGCTTTTATTACAGTTTGCGATACGGTTTCAGCGCTGTCACATCTATGTATACAATGTCGTACCAGAAGTATCGAATTAAATCCCGGCCGTGACGGGTTGGCATTTGCGGCAGATACAAGATCGACCCCCATAGCAACTCCATCCATGTTCATGGCCAGTGCAGCTCCGATAAACCCCGGCGCTCCTGCATAAACCAATGGCTTTCTACCGCCCGTTGGTTTTGTTATAATTAACGCTGCGCAATTTTCAAGGGTATTACCTCCGTTAAACATCCAGTCCCTCCCGAAAAAATGAGTGTCTGGTTTTTCTACTGCTGAGCCAAAGGCTGAATAGGCATTACAAAAATGAGGAATTTTAAAATCTTCGATTTTCGGCTTGTATTTTTGTTTTTTTACTTCCGGAGAATCTGCAATGGCCTGTAAAAATTTGGGGGGACTGCTTAAATTTGCCATGAGTACATCAATACCGACATTTAATATCCAGATATCTTCAAATTGAATACCCACTGCGGTTGGATCAGCTTTATGAAGACCCCTTACCATTCCATGCGCTTCCTGCACATACTCAAAGGGAATATCGTCGATAAAAGTATAAATACTTTCTCGTATAAAAAACAAGAGAAAATCAATGATGATATCTTTTAAAACCGGCGACATCGCTGGGTCAAGAAATCCTGAAATGGTTTCGCGGGGAAATTCTTTGACCATTTGCTTTATTTCAGCGTGGCCAAGAAAGCCCATCTGGTAACCCATTTCATCCGGACTGCCTTCGATATAGTATGCCCGCTTTTTCTTTCCGTTTAAATGATTAACAGCGCTTATACTCTCTGCCGCATAACCTGTATGCGCATTTATTTTACAGCTGTCTATAACATTAAATCCGTCTATTTTAAATGCTTCTTTGATATCCATCTTAAACCCCGTTAAAAGTTATTTGAACAATTTAAATAAAATGCATTTTTTAAATTGTCCGTTAAGCACCCTACAATTAACGTTATATTATGTCCATTGTTTTTCCAGCAAATATACCCGCCTGAAATTTTTCCATATAAGAATTTACCAGGGTTTTCTTCAGTTTTGCAACCAGATGTCCGAAATTTAGCCGTAACATCAGATTCGGAAACGGCTGGATTTTAACAAAGTGTGGTTGTTTTGGCGTGCGTAGCGCGCCAAAACAACACCTTTCTGCAAAGAATTAGCCGCTCCCTCAGATTCAATGTATTGACGACCTCAATGGATTTTTAAAATTCGAAACTCGTTTACATAAATTTATATGCAAAAAAAATATATTTCAATATACCAAAGATCTGCCTCGCCATTGCCTGAAAAAAAAGATGCTGAATATAATTTTTTATTAAATATCGGGTCATTTTCAAACACCTTGATTTTTCCTGAATATTTTACTTTTCACACGGGAGTTAAAAGTCTGGATGATTTATTTTCTGTTTCGGCAGATTCTTTGAAAAAACTATACCGACTATCACTGGAAGAAGAAATGCATGACACCATGATTGCAGGAGGAACCATTCTTTTTTCAAAAGGTGACCATCTGTACAATGCCTTGCCGATTCTGTTAAACGGAAATTTACTGGCTTATTATTTTAAAAGAAATCTGTTTTTAAATGAATCCTTATACCTTACAAGTGGCGAAGATCAACTAACCATAGAACATCCATCAACGAAAGAAAACTGGGGATTTCTGGTTTGTGCGGATGTCAATAATCCGTCATATTTTACAGATTACAAAGGAGTCAAATACATGGCCATTCCCGTTGCATCTCCATTTTTGCCTGATGATACTGAAGAGGCCAGATTAGATCGTGATTTATCAATCTTTCAAAATGGAGCAAAATTAAGCGGAGCTGTATTGTTTAAATGCTGTTTAACCGGTCATACCGGAACCATCGATAATAAAATATCGCCTGTAAACTCAGGCAAAGTCCAGGGACGGTCTCTCATTGCTTCGCCCGATGGAATATTAATTCGTGCTACCAACATCAACTGGCAGGGTGTATTGAGCTATTCTGCATCAGATGGACATGTAAAAAAGGTAGATTATGATTTATGATATAACGTCAATAAACGACCTGAAAAAAGCAGTTAAAGAACTACTGCTGAATATTCCTCCAAGCGCCATTTTTGCATTGCAGGGACATCCAGGAGCAGGAAAAACCACGTTAACAAAAGAAGCCGCAATACTTTTAGAAATTGAAGAACGGGTGCAATCGCCAACTTTTAACATAATGAACAGCTATTCTGGCCGCTATTTTGATGATTCTGCACTAAATGTTTTTCATCTGGATTGCTATCGCCTTACAAATGCTGATTCACTGATAGATCTACATTTTTCTGAAATCTCTCCGGATATTCCATTTTATGCCTTCATAGAATGGCCTGAGAAAGTAAATTTAAACTTGTTGACGTCAGGTGTTACCATTTATTCTTTAAAGTTAGATACTGTATGGAGCAATCAAGAAAATAAAGTCGTTCAAAGAACGTTAACATACACTCTATAAGTCCAATGAGAATACTGACCGTCGATACTTCCACACAATATACATTTTTAGCTTTATGCGACTTTAATCAAAAATGGAATATTAATAAATTACTTTGTGTAAAAACCGATAGAAGAAAAGATAACTGGCTTGAATTGTTGATTCATGAATTTTGCGATAGCTTTCCCTTAAATAATCTTGATGGCTTTGCGGCAGGGTATGGACCAGGATCATTTACCGGACTTAGAATTAATTTTACTTACCTGAAAACTTTGGCTATTTTATGGGATAAATTGTTTTTGACTTTTTCGACTTCTCGTTTTTTTCATTCATTATTTTGTAAAATAGATGAAGCTTTACTGGTACAAACAAACCGAACTCTGTATTTTTCATGCGATCCAGATCAAGATGATAAAGCAGACAATATTCGAAGTTTAGCGGAATGGACAAATCACTATTCACAATTGAAAGACAATCTCTTGAAAACAGAGAATGCTCTCGTTACTCATAAAAAAATCAAGATTTGGAATCAATATCCGCAACTTGAGAATTCCAAAGAAAAAACTGCACCGGAATTTGATCCGCAGAGCATGGTGACTCAAGATATAGTCGCGATAGATATGCCGGATCCTGATTTTATTTTAAAAAACAAAAAGGAGCTAATGAACAGCATGCCATTTTATGGACATGATCTCGTCGCTAGCAGGAAATTATAATGTATAAATCTTTTCAAAATTTATTATTCACTTTAAAAAAAGCAAGGGGCAATCCTGTTCCTATGGTTCTTATTAAAGAAGAAAAAACCGGCATTGCACAAACGCAAAAAAATACTCAAAGAAGAAAAGGAAAGCATGGTTCATCTGAAACCATGGATCAATTTTTAAAAGATCTGGAAATGTATGAACTTATTCAAATTAAAGGATCACAGGTTATTCCTCGTCATCCATTTTTAATCGAAGTAAGATTATCGGTCGCGCCAAACGGTATGGCTTTCGGCATGGGAAGCTTTGATCGTGATATAATTATTCCTCCTTCAAAAAGAAACGGCGCAAATCACCGAGACAAAGTTTTAATTGAAATCATGGATATTTCCAGGGACAGATACGAAGGCAGAGTGGTTTCTATTGTTGAACCATTTACAACACAATATCTTGGTAAGGTCAGCAGCCGCATTGAATCCGGCATTGTTTTAATACATCTGATAGATCTCCCAGACTCGCCTGTAGGAATATTAAAACATACCGGCACAATAGAATCTGATTCATACATGATTGTTGAAGAAACCGGAGAAACTCGTGAAATCGCTATTCCTGAAGATGACACAGGTAAAAGTCGTGGAAATAAAAAAGGAAATTATCCATTATATAGGGAATGTAATGTTTTTCGCCTGGTAAAAAATGTTCCTGTCTCTCAAAGCACATCTGATCATATGAGAATCGCTGCAAGATTTAATATACCTGTTGAATACGACAGCGAATTGATTCCCCGCAAAAGAGATATGAAAAAGCTTGAAAAAGCAGGAATGAAAGACCCCAAAAGAGTAAATTTAAAAAAACTCTACTCATGCACAATTGACGGAGCCGATTCAAAAGATTTTGACGACGCCATTTCATTTGAAAAAAGAGGCGATAAGTTAATTTTGTATGTTCATATCGCTGATGTTGGGCATTACGTTGCTAAAGACACCTTGCTGGACATGGAAGCTTACAAAAGAGGAAATTCTTACTATCTGAAAAACTACGTTTTACCAATGCTCCCGCCAATTTTATCTGAAGATTTTTGCAGCCTTCGCCCGAAAACAAAACGGCTCAGTTTTACCTGTGAAATGCATTACAGTCAAGACGGAAACCTGCTGGAATACCACTTGTATAAATCCATCATTCATCTTGGAAAACGATTTACCTACGAAGATGCCGAAAAACACCTGGAAAAAAAAGGATCGCCTTTATATGATATTTGGCAACTGGCAAAAAAATTACACCAAAAACGAGTGGCTACAGGTAAAATAGAACTTAACATCAAAGAGACAGATCTCGTTGTCGACGCTCATGGACGGATTCTCACCATGCACGAAAAAGCGCGCCTGAACTCTCACAGGTTGATTGAAGAATGTATGTTAAGCGCCAACATTTGTACGGCAAACTTTATGAGAGAAAAAAAGATTCCTGGAATTTACCGGGTACATGATCCAATGCCGGCAAGCGGTCTTGAAAAAATAAATGCATTCTTAAAACTGTACGGATTTAACACTCAAATTAAAAACCTTCATTTTCAGCAAGTTCAAAAAATTATTAAACTTGTTGAAGGCAGCGAAGTAGAAGAAATCTTTAACTACATTTTATTGCGATCTTTTTCTCAGGCAGCTTATAAAAATATGCCGCTTGGTCACTGGGGACTCGGATTTTCAGACTATACCCACTTTACTTCGCCCATACGTCGTTTTTCTGATCTCGTGGTTCACCGGCAATTGTTCGCATGCCTATCCGGAGAGCATCTTCCCTATAACAAAAAACAACTGGAAGTGATCGGAACCGAAACCAGTCGCCTGGAACGAGTTGCGATGGATGCAGAGAAAACTGTTTTAAAACTCATCTCTCTGAGACATTTTAAAGATAAAATAGGCGAAACCTACAATGCATTTTTTTCTGGATTTAATCAAAATGGTCTTTTTATACAAACACAAAATCCGCGCGTTGAAGGTTTTATTCCTGCGGCAAGTTTTGACAAACGCGGCGAAGTATTTACAATCGATGATTTTCGCGTTAAATTGCCCAGATTTTCCAGAGAAATTGCTCTTGGTCAAAAATTTAAAGTAAAATTGGTTAAGGCAGATTGGGAGAAAATTCAGTTGGCTTTTGAAATTGTTTCTATCGAAAAGTCTTGACGGGAAAATAGCAGCTTGTTTTTTTTATTTTTCAAAAACCAAATTAAACTCTTCTATTGGTATAGGTTTACCAAATAAAAAACCCTGCGAAGTCATACATCCATTGTTAAGTAAAAATGTATGCTGATCTTCGGTTTCAACACCTTCGGCAATTACATTTAAATTAAAATTTTGCCCCAGATTGATGATGGTTTTTACCATCATCGCATCATTGACATCTGTCATAATATCACGAATAAAACTCTGGTCAATTTTTAACTGATTTATGGGCAATTGCTTAAGATACGACAAAGATGAATACCCTGTGCCGAAATCATCAATTGATAACTCTATTCCAATTGACCTCAATGCATTCATTTTTTCCACGACATTGCTTACATTGCTTAATAAAATATGTTCCGTTAACTCAAGATTTAAACGAGAAGGATCAATTTTATGTGACTTTATCGATGCTGCTATTTTTTCAACAAAATCATTTAATCCAAATTGACGGGCGCTTATATTGATGGAGAGTATCAGGTGACGCGTCTTTTTATTTTTACTCCAGCTTGCAATTTGACGGCATGCATTTTCAATCACCCAGTCGCCGATTTCCAGAATTAAATTACTTTCTTCAGCTATGGGAATAAACTCCAAAGGCAGTATTATACCCTTAACCGGATCATACCATCGTATCAAAGCTTCTGCGCCGACAGGTCGCCCGCTCATATCCACCTGAATCTGGTAGTGAAGCTTTAATTGATTATTTTTAACGGCATTTCGCAAATTTAATTCAATGGTGGCGTGATTTTCAACAGCTTTTTGCATATAGGGATCAAAAAAACGAACCATGTTCCGTCCTGAATTTTTTGCCTGGTACATGGCAATGTCGGCTGACTTAAGCAATTCGCTGGGAGAGTTTTCATTTCCCTGATACAGGGCAACGCCTATACTTGGCGAGCTGTAATAGTTATATTCATCAAGATTATAAGGTTCAACCAATGTGGATCTAATTTTTTCTGCAATGAGGGCAATTTTTTGCAAAGCCTGTTCCTGATTTACATTTACTTCTTCGATCAAGACGACAAATTCATCGCCGCCAAGTCTGGCAACCGTATCCATCTCTCGCAAACAGGTACTGATTCTTTTTGAAACCTCAATTAAAAGCAAATCTCCATATTCATGCCCCATCATATCGTTTAAATTTTTAAACTGATCTAAATCAATGAACATCACAGCGCCGAAATTTTTAGTACGCTCTGATTGAGCCAGCGCAAGATGCAATCGATCTAAAAGTAAACGTCGATTTGGTAAATTCGTCAGGGGGTCATAAAATGCCAGATTGTGAATTTCTTCTTCAACCTGCTTGCGACCGGTTATGTCGCTAAATATAGCAACGTATTGAATATGTTGAAATTCATCATTTTTTATCGCGGTAATGGTCATCCATTCAGGATATATTTGCCCGTTTTTTCGCCGGTTCCAGATTTCGCCGTCCCATGCGCCAGTTTGTTTTAACTGTTTCCACATACTTTCATAAAAAGCTTTATCGTGTCTTCCCGAACTGATTATATGAGGATTTTTACCAAGAACTTCTTCTGAACTATAGCCTGTGATATCTTGAAATGCCTTGTTTACGCGAATGATTTTTGCTTCGGCATCAGTAATTAAAATTCCCTCATGAGTTTCAAACGTTATGGCCGCAATACGTAATTCTTCTTCTCTTCGTTTACTTTCAGTAATATCATGGATGATAAAAATAAATTTGCCAATTTCATCTTCATACACATCTTCATCATTCCTTATGGCAGAAATGGATACGGCCACCGATATTTTAACATTTTTTTTTGACACACATGTTGTTTCAACGCCGGCAAAGTAGCCGACTTTTATTTTTCCATCAGACATGTGTTCAAACAAATACTTTTCGCTTCCAAATATTTTTTCTATTGAGTTACCGATAAGTTCATCGGCTTCATATCCGAGAAGAACCTCAATAGCTGGATTTACTTCAAGTATATTTAAATCAATATCGAGAACCAGCAATCCATCGGCCATAGCTTTAATTATGCTGTTTAAAAAATTGCGAGAAACGGTTGAAGCATGAAGCTCTTCTCCCAGCATATTTAAACCGCCGATGATACCATCGAGATCATCAAAATTTTCAGATGATTTTTCTCTTGCCTCCAGATTTCCAGACGCAAACTCCATTATGAGATGAAGTATCTTTTCAATACGGTCATCTTTTAATTTATCATTTTCCATTATTTTAGCATATCCAGATTTAATTTATAAAAAATGTATAGCATTTTATAAAATATTCAACCATTAATTCTTCTCAGCCAGTCCAGAGCTTTCTCTTGAGATGTAAAAAATTGAATTGGAAATTTTCCTTTATTTATTGTTTTGTTCAATGTTATCAAAAAAGCTGATAACACTTTTGCAAAAGTTGATTTCACAAGAACTGCAACAGCAATCGCATATTCAGGAGAATGTTTCACATAGTAAATCCTTGCTTCACGGCTCAAGGACTTATGCGGACCTGGGTCGATGAATATTGGCAACTTTTTACCATTGCAAATTTTATCAAGGGCGTTTAAATTTTCTTCAGCATCTTCAAGAGTCTCGTCAATACCCTGCGGATAAGTAACCATGACAATACCTTCATCTGAAAGCCCGATTTTGGTATTTCTGGTTTGAATTACCTTTTTTATATTTTCGTTTGAAAATTCTTTAACCATTTGATGGCCTCCTTTTCATTGGAAAAAGCCTTAAAAGGAAAAGGCGGTTGATTTATTTTTAAGAAAAAATTTGCAGCCATTACCGCCATGGAATTTGAACTGATCGTAGCGGCAGCCTTGATAACTTCTGAATTGACCTTTTCTGCAGCGAAAATTCTAACTTCACGGGAAGGCAGTTTAAAATTGATGGAATGCCCGATAATCAGGGCTTTTTTGCCTTTGGCAAGCTTTGAAATGCCAGAAAGAATTTCCTTAAGGTCATCGGGCATGAGTCCATTTTTATGATCAATGGTTAACCTTACAATACCCGCATCATCCATGGACAGGTTTGCAACTCTTGTTTTTAATATTTCATTTAAGTGAGTTGTCATACAATTATCTAATCAGTTTATTCAGTAAAATCCCTCAGCCAATCGAGCGCTTTTTTTTCTTCTGCAAAAAACCTGACAGGAAATTCCCCTTTGTTGATCGTCTTGTTCAGGGATATTAAAAATGTAGATAATACTTTAGTGAACGACGATTTAATGATCACGGCAACAGCAACGGCGTATTTGGGCGAATGTTTGACATAATAAATTCTTGCGTCTCGGCTCATGGATTTATGAGGGCCCGTTATGAAAATCGGACGCTTTTTGTTTTGGTAAACTTTACCAACAGCATTAAGATTATTTTCGGCGTCTTCAAGACTTTCTTCAGTGCCGGGAGTATAAACAGCATGTACAATGCCTTCATTGTCCAGCCAGATTCTGGCGTTTCTTGTCTTTACTTCATTATCTATTTTTTTATTTGAAAATTCTTTAACCATTTGATGGCCTCTTCTTCATCGGTAAACAGCTTAAACGGAAAAGGCGGTTTACTTATTTTTATAAAAAACCTGGCCGCGATATTTGCGACAGGGTTTATAGCAATAAAGGCAATTGCCTGAATGTATTTTGCGACTTCATCGTGAACGGGGTATGCCCTTACTTCACGAGACGGCAGGCTGTAATTAAGCGATTTCATAATGCAAAGAAACTTTTCGCCCTTTGACAATTTAATAGCAGCGCTTACAATTTCTTTAGCATCATCAATGGTGATACCATTTTTATAGTCTATAGTTAAATGCAAAATTTCATCTTCCAAAGACAGTTTCGCATTTTTTGTGGTTATATTTTGATCCTTCATGCGTGATTTCATATATTTAAATTTACAACCAGATTTTTATAATATGCTAAAAAAAATCACTCCGCCTGTCAAGTCGATTGAAATTAAATGTACCCCTTTTTGATTTTCAAATCGTACACGCGCAGGCTCAAATATTCAAAGAAATAGCCCGCCAGGCGAAGTTCGATCATTTCGCTTTTGCCCTGATTTACCGGAGCCTTTTAAAATTATAATTTAATAAAACCCGACAATCTTATTGACGCCCCTTTTCAGCGTTTTGCAGTAACCCAATGTCATTTATACGAATCAAAGGCGCAAGAGAGCACAACTTGAAAAATATTTCACTGGATATTCCCCGCGATAAATTAATTGTTTTTACAGGTCTTTCGGGAAGCGGCAAGAGTTCGCTTGCCTTTGACACCATTTATGCTGAAGGCCAGAGGCGCTATATTGAAAGTCTTTCTTCGTACGCCCGTCAGTTTCTGGGTCAGCTTGAAAAACCCGACGTTGATTCCATTGAGGGTCTTTCTCCGGCAATTTCAATTGAGCAAAAAACCACGCATAGAAATCCGCGATCGACTGTAGGTACCGTGACTGAAATTTACGATTATCTGCGTCTGATCTACGCCAGAATTGGAATTCCACATTGTCCGCAATGTCAGCGCGAACTTGAAGCGCGATCGGTTGACACCATCGTTGATCATGTCTTGTCGATTCCCCGCCGAGGTCATGAAAAAGCTGAAACCTTTAAACTTCAAATTCTGGCGCCGATTGTAAAAAGCCGCAAGGGGGAGTTTAAAGATATTTTTCAAAAACTACTTAAAGACGGTTTTGTTCGCGTTCGTGTTGACGGCGAAATTATGCAGCTTGAAGACGAAATAAACCTGGTTAAAAATAATAAGCACAATATCGAAATTGTCATAGATCGTCTTGTTTTAAAGCGAAAAGAAGATTCTGACTCCTCGTCGCAGACCCAGTCAAGAATTTCAGACTCCATGGAACTTGCCCTTCAAAAAGGCAGCTCACAAAGCATTGTTCTTATTGAAGAAATCGACGCAGCCGGTAAAAAACTCGGCGAAAAAGAAGAGTTGTTTTCGTCAAAACTGGCATGTCCATCTTGCGATATTTCGTTTCCTGAAATTAATCACCGGTTATTTTCATTTAACTCCCCCGACGGCGCATGCCCTGATTGTTCCGGCCTCGGATTTATTCCTGAATTTCATCCTGATCTTTTAATTAAAGACGGCTCTAAATCCATACGCGAAGGCATAACACAGGGACTAGGCTGGTCTGGCGACGGTCATTGGTATAAAATGACCATGGAAAGACTTTCTGAAAAACTTGGTTTTTCACTGGATACTCCATGGAATAAACTTTCCGAAAAATTTCGTAAGGTTATTTTATACGGAGATAAAAACATCATTTTAAATTTCAAATGGGGTTCTTCTGACAATGCCTTTGAATACACAAAATACTACGAAGGCATTATACCCAATTTACACAGGAGGTATAAATCAAACATCTCGGAAAACCAGCGCAGCAAAATGGAACAATTTATGGTCAACATGGCCTGTTCAACCTGCAAAGGCGCAAGGCTTAAACCTGAACCGCTGGCGGTAACGATCAACCATAAAAGTATTTATGAAATCACCCGTTTTAGCATTAAAGAAGCGGTGAATTTTTTCGATAAAATCAAACTTACCCAGACCGAACAAATCATCGCCGAACAGGCCATGAAAGAAATTAAAAGCCGGCTGAACTTTCTTTTTACTGTCGGCGTGGGCTATCTTACCATGGACAGAATTGCCGGCACGCTTTCTGGCGGAGAAGCGCAGCGAATTCGTCTGGCCACCCAGATTGGCTCCGCTCTTGTAGGAGTTCTTTACGTACTCGATGAACCGTCCATTGGTCTTCACCAGAGCGATAACGACAAATTAATTCACACGTTAAAAAACCTTCGCGACATCGGAAACACAGTGATCGTTGTTGAACACGATGAAGAAACCATCGAACATTCGGATTTTGTCGTAGATATTGGTCCAGGGGCAGGCGAACACGGCGGCAATGTAGTTTTTACCGGTTCTTATAAAGATATATTAATCTCAGAAAATTCAATCACCGGTCAATATTTAAGCGGTAGAAAAAAAATTGATATTCCTAAAAGCCGCCGCGAAGGCAATGGAAACATCATTCAAGTTCATGGCGCAAGCGAGAACAATTTAAAAAATATTGATGTCGAATTTCCTCTTGGAAAATTCATCTGCGTAACAGGTCTTTCCGGAAGCGGCAAAAGTACGCTTGTCAATGAAATTTTATATAAAGGCATTTACCAGAAAATGATGAACCCGCAGATACTTCCGGGTAAACATAAAAAAATTACGGGCATCGAACACATCGATAAAATCATCGACATCGACCAAAGCGCTATCGGCAGAACGCCCAGATCAAACCCGGCAACATACACCGGAGCTTTTACGCCGATTAGAGATTTATTTTCTGAATTACCGGCAAGTAAAATGCGCGGATATAAACCAGGCAGATTTTCGTTTAACGTTGCCGGCGGGCGTTGTGAATCGTGCGAAGGCGACGGAGTAAAAAAAATCGAAATGCACTTTTTATCAGATGTCTACGTTACCTGTAAAGTTTGCTCAGGAAAACGATATAATCGCGAGACGCTCGAAGTTAAATACAAGAACAAAAACATTTACGACGTACTTGAAATGAGCATTGAAACTGCCCTGGAATTTTTCGACGCCATACCGGCGGTAAAAACAAAACTAAAAGCCCTTAAAGACGTGGGGCTCAGTTACATGAAACTCGGCCAGCCCGCGACAACCCTTTCGGGAGGCGAAGCGCAGAGAATTAAACTGGCGACTGAACTTAGCCGCCGTTCAACGGGTAAGACGCTTTACATTCTCGACGAACCTACGACAGGGCTTCACTTTGAAGACATTCGACAGCTCTTGCATGTATTGCATCATTTTGTAAGCGAAGGAAACACCGTTGTTGTGATCGAACACAACATGGACGTGATAAAAACAGCAGACCACATCATCGACATCGGTCCCGAAGGCGGCGAACTTGGCGGGCAGATCATTGGTCTTGGCACGCCGGAAGCCATCTGTAAAATTAAAGATTCCATGACGGGAAAATATTTAAAGAAATGGCTAAAACCATTGTAATAAGATAATTAAATACAATTTGCCCCATTTAAGTGTTTGTATAAATATATTTAATTGACACAACGTATCCATCACGAAAAATTTCATATGGCCGTAAATAATGTAACACCAGACGAAGTGGCGCGAATTGCCCACCTTTCCAAACTAAACCTCGAAGGAGGAGAGCTTGAAAAACTCACTGATGACTTTAACCAGATTCTCGGCTATGTACAACAAATCAATGAAGTCAATACCGACAATGTTTCGCCAATGAGCCATGTTCTCGAACTGCAAAACGTAACGAGAAAAGACATTCCCCATGATTCATTTACCACAGACGAAGTAAAAAGCCTGGCGCCCGAATTTAATGCCGGTTATTTTGTTGTACCTAGAGTCATCGACGCACCCTGATGGCAACCCGCGTTCATGAAGTGGAGGAATATCAGGATTTCCTGATCTCTGAACAACGTAAAGGGGTGGTTTCGCCTGAACTTTACAACAACATGATTTCCCAATCAAAACCTGAAATGAACATTCTTGATTTTGGCTGCGGACTTGGATATGTCTCCGTATTTTATTCTGAAAAATTTAAAGAAACAGATGACGTTCATATCTATGCCTGTGACTATCAGGTTGATGTACTCGATTTATTATGGAAAAGAATCGCCGAAAACAAATTTAAAAAAATCACACCTTTTTTTATGAGCGATCAATCAAGGCTTCATTTTCCAAACTGGATCCCCATCGCTGATCACATCATTCTTTCGTTTAGCCTGTCGACAACCGACAATCCCGTCGATATACTGACCACCCTGCAAACCAAAATTTCAGGAACAACCATGATTCATCTTGTCGAATGGGACAAAAATAAAAAACATGAAAAAATTGACGTAATTTATCCGGAGCGGTACCGGTTGACCGTTGAGCAGACCAAAGACTATCTTGAACGAACCGGTTATGAAATTTTAAAAGACTATAAAATCAATGGCCCTTATTTTGCATATACCTGCCGGCTTAAAAACCCCGTAAGTCAGGTTTATTAAGTTAATTTTATATGAAAAAAAAATCTAAAAAAACAATCCTGAGAATCAATATGGCGCAGACTATGGACGGTCATACCGTTCAATCTGACGGTAAATGGGCGCTAGGCAGTAAAGAAGACAAGCGCCGTATGGATCGTCTGCGCCTGTGGGCAGACTGCATCATTGCCTCGCGAAAATCAATAGAAAACGACAACCCGAATTTATTTGCAAGAAGCAAACCAAATGCAAAACAGCCTGTTCCTGTCGTCATACTGAAAGACTTGAAAAGACAAATCTCATCTTCATCGAGAATATTTTCAGCTCCTCACCCTGCCGGTGAATTCTGGATATTTGGCTTAAACGCCCCGCAAATTGATCAATTGGTCGATACAGGTACATTGGACAAAAACCAGAAACAACAGACCGATCGAATTCAAAAATGGAAAATATACCATTACAATAACGTAAAAGACATTTATGATGCCCTGGTCGAAAAAGGGTATCGTAAAATACTCCTTGAAGGCGGACCAACGCTAAACGGTCTCTTCTTGCAATATGATTTAATTGATGAAATTTTTTTCACCATGGAGCCCTATTTATGGGCAGGCGAAAAAACAGATCGAATCATCACCACGCCTGAAACATTACCTCTTAAAAAATTTCGTCTGCTTACGGTTGAACGCCGAAAAGACGAAGTATTTTTCAGATATAAAAAAATTAAATAAACATTACGTCTCCGTTTTTAAGACACGGCCGTAACCGTTAAATTCAGTTGTCGCCGTATCGAATTGGTTTGCGCGTATATTTAAGCCTGCGAGTGTGCGAAATGTAAACTGCTGGCGAAAATATCCGCGGTAAAAAAATCTATCTAGGGGGTAGCGGAATAATCGTCATCGATTTTCATCAATTCGTTAAATTTTATTATAGATTTATCACTCTAAAAGTTTTTGACGATTATAAAGCGCGGGGGAGACTTCCCCCGTTTAAATTTTAAAAAGATTATTTAATGCCTTAAATAAAATTTCGCCGGCCTTTATATAGTTTTGCTTCCACTGTTTTCTGCCATCGGGGCAAATTTGATTTGTGCAGCACAAAAGCGCTATAAATGGAATTTGTCTTTTCATGCAAATGTAAGACAATGAAAGAGCTTCCATGTTTTCCCAGGCGCCAGACATGGCAGGGGTTAAATGATGAACAGTTTTTGAAATTCCAAAAGTAGAATAAACCGGCGTATTTAAAAAATCAATCGTCAGGTTTAACCGGTTATATGGGTGATTCCCGATATCGCCAGTAAAATCATCTATATCTTTTGTTATCCATTCTACGGGTAAAAATTCGGGTAATTCTTCAACGTTAAACTGCGGATTTAGAAAACGATTTGTAAGATTTAATTTAAAAATATCTTCAGCATTTGGCGAACCGGAAGTACCGGCGAGTAAAATTCCATCGGGCTGATGTACTTGACTTGTTTGATTTAATAATGTTGTAAAAACATAAAAAGATTCAAAAAGACCGATTCCGCAGGTGTAAAATTTTAAATTATATTTTGCCGAATTCTTGTTTAAAATTAAATCAATGCCTGGAATTTCTTTTTTATCGGCGGCAATGATCCAAATTGTTTTCATCTAGACTTGTGACTTATGTGATTTTAAAGGGCATGATAAATCATATGCAGACCTATGATCATTAAAATAAAAATAAACATTTCTTTTAGTCGTTGTTCATTTACGCGTTTTGAAAGCAAATATCCAAGCTGCCCGCCGATAAACACGCCTCCGGCGCCAAACAAAAAAGGAGTCAACAGGCTTTTTAAAAATCCGCCGCTAAGTATCGTATGGGTCATTGAGGCAATGACCGCAACAGAAAAGTTTATTATCAATGCAGTCGCGACAGCGTTTACCATTGATATTTTTAATTTTGAACGAATTGCCGGAATAAGAAAATCTCCAATTCCTATGGATAAAAATCCGGAGACAACCCCCATAAAAACGCCTGATCCCCTGAGCCAAATCGGCGCTTTAATTTTTGGATTGGTATTTAAAGTTTCATCGTAGGCTTCTGTTTGTGACGCAAAATAAACGGCAATGATCATGGAAACCGAACCCATAACGATCTTCATTGCCTGTACGCCGGCAACCCGCTGGCTTAGATAGGATCCGATCAGTATACCCAAAATTACAAATGGCCCCATTGATGCGGCAAGATTCCAGTACACTTTTTTACTGCGGATGTAATTGGAAACTCCGGAGCCCATACCTATAATTTGAATTCCAAAAGATAAAATAATTGCCTCATGCGGATTCATATCCATGACCAGAATTAAATAGGGAACCCAGACAACTCCGCCGGCAATTCCCATCAGTGAAGCAAATGTTGCAATGATGATACCAACGGGGAACAATGACCAGAATTCCATATGATTTGAACTATCTTCCGTAGAGGTGTTTTAACAATACAGCGCTGTCGATATAATCGAGCTCTTTAAGTATGGCGCCGACAAAACCGCCTCTTTGCATTTGTATTTTTAAAACTTCATCATATTGATCTTTTGTAATCACATTATCTGCCAAAATGGCATCCATTAGTTTTTTTTCATGCGGCGAAAAATCATCAAGAATAAATTTACGCATTTGATAAACCGTAAATGATTGCTTAATCATCGCAATACTTTCAACATTATCTTTTAATTGTTTTTGTTCTGATTGAAAGTATTTTTGTAATTCCGGAAGCAGATTTAACTTGCATTCAAGACAGGTAGCGGCTTCCTCGAAATTTGCGTGCATATTTTGAAGCTGAACAATGATCTCTTGAAGATTTGCCGTTAAGTCATTGATTAAATTACCCAGATCAGACACCTCATCTTTTGACTTCATATTTAAATTGACGCTGAGATCTCCGCCGGCAATTTTTTTAGCTTCGTTGATCATATACTGTATTGGCGATGCAATTTGAATTACAAATAAAAATAAAATAACAGCGCTGACAAGAATGAGGATTCCCACCATTATAAAAAATTTTCTGGTAAGTTGATCGAGAAGCAAAAATATACTTGCTTCAGATTCCTGACCGTCTTTAATATGGGTCATTTTTTCAATTACCTGACTTCTGTACTTATCGCTTTTAATTTCCAATAGAAGCTCAAGACCGACAAAAACGTTGGCAAAAGCTACCAGTAGAAAATAAAAGACCATTTTTCTTTTTAATGACGTTTTTTTTCGATTTTGTAACATACTAACCTGTTGATTACGATACCAACGATACAATAAGTTAAAATACCTATGCGCTGAAAAGGATTTTATGATGCAAGATAAAATACTTTCAAAAAGATCACACTCGAAGACTTGACCAGATATGTAAATATTAAAGGAGTGTAAACATAGCAGGCATGACATGATTGAAAAAGAAAAAATTCGTTTAAGAGAAATACCCTATAATTATACTTCCTTTACAGATAAAGAAATTGTTATTAAACTTCTTGGTGAAGACAACTGGAATACATTAAACAACCTTAGAAAAAAAAGAATCACAGGAACATCTGCGCGAATGCTCTTTGAAATTCTTGGCGACATCTGGGTGGTCGTTCGAAATCCATTTTTACAGGACGATCTGCTTAAAAATGCAAAAAGATGGAAAGCATTGACACATGCCCTGCGACACAGGCTTGATCAAATTTATTCCAGAATAGAAACAAATCATGCGGCAAAATTACTTGCTGACGCGACGTCCAATGCTATCGATACATTTGAATCATGGTTTCCTGAACAAAAAAAACTCAGACAAAAAACTGTCGCAAAACTCAGTAAAGTTACAGCCAGAGATAACATTCATTTTGATGGCCTGGCCAGAGTCTCTCATGCCACCGACGCCAGCGACTGGCGCGTTGAATTACCATTTGTTGTCATCACTCCAGACACAGAAACCGAAATTCGACCCATTGTTAAAAAATGTATTGAACTGGGTCTAACCATGATTCCTTTTGGAGGAGCGACAGGATATACAGGAAGCTTGATTCCTTTACATTCCGATACAGCAGTAATCAATACCGAAAAACTGGAAACTCTTGGCGAGGTTAGAACTGAAATTTTATCAAACGATGTTGAATGTAAAATTGTCAGCGCTCAAGCCGGCGTGGTAACTAAACGTGTAAGTACCCTTGCAGAAGAAAATGGCCTTGTGTTTGCCGTAGATCCGACTTCTCAAACAGCTTCAACCATTGGAGGTAACATCGCCATGAATGCCGGCGGTAAAAAAGCTGTTTTATGGGGAACCACGATCGACAACCTTTACTCATGGAAAATGGTAAATCCAGATGGAGAATGGATTGAAATAAAAAGGTTAAATCATAACCTTGGAAAAATTCATGACATTGAAACAGCTGTTTTTTCAGTAACACGTTTAAATGACGATGGAAAAACCCCTTCAAATGAACCAGTGATTTTAAACATCCCCGGTAGAAAATTCAGAAAAGAAGGCCTTGGAAAAGACGTAACAGATAAATTTCTCGGCGGATTACCGGGTATTCAAAAAGAAGGCTGCGATGGAATCATCACTTCTGCTGAATTTATTTTACATAAAATGCCGGCCTTTACATATACGTTTTGTCTTGAATTTTTTGGTCACGACATGAAAAAAACAGTTCCGACCATTGTTGACATAATTGATTATATTAAAACAACCGAACATGTAAAACTTGCCGGCCTCGAACACCTTGACGAACGTTATATTAAAGCCATCAAATACAACATTAAATCCAGCAGATCTGATATGCCCAAAATGGTTCTATTGGGAGACATTACCAGCGACAATGAAAAATCGCTTAAAAAATCAGCAACCGATATATTATCGATAGCTAAGGCAAAAAATGCAGAATGTTTTGTAGCAATTACGCCGGAAGCCCGAAGAAATTTTTGGGCAGATCGAAGCCGGACTGCGGCAATTGCAGCTCATACCAATGCATTTAAAGTAAACGAAGACGTTGTTATTCCAATACGAAGATTATCAGATTACAATGAAGGTATTGAAACCATTAACATTGAATATTCCATTAAAAATAAACTGGATATTCTCAATAACGTAATGGCCTATCTTGAAGGTCCTATGCCTGAGACGGAAAAAATGAGAAATTATGAGGCCTCTTCAGAAAGAAACACCATGCTGGCTCTCAAGAAAAAAATTGCCCTGAAAAATTTATCCGAAATTAAAAAACGATGGAGCTTTATATTAACAAATCTTGAAAAATCCGCTTCCGGCAGTACAAAAATATTAAATGCCGAAGAAAAAAAGAAAATTAAAAAAGGAGATCGTTTAAAAGATATAATCCTCAGACATGATATTCGTATTTCATACAGACAGGAAGTTGAAAAATCTCTTAAGGAAATTTTCAGCGGAAGCGAATTAGAAGTTGTACGGGCAAAGTTTGACGAAATCCATAAGGAAATTCGTTCCGGAAGAATATTTGTCGCTCTTCATATGCACGCAGGAGATGGAAACGTTCATACAAATATCCCGGTTAATTCATACAATTATGACATGATGCAAAATGCCCATCACATTGTTGCAAGAGTTATGAAGCTTGCGACTTCTCTTGACGGGGTGATTTCGGGAGAGCATGGTATTGGTTTAACCAAGTTTCCATTTTTAAAAGAAGTGGATAAAAAGAATTTTGCTGATTATAAACAAAAAGTTGATCCAAATGGTCATTTTAATCGCGGCAAACTGCTTAAAGGCGCTGACACTACACTTTCATACACCCCTTCGCTTCAACTTGTTTCACAGGAAGCCATCATCATGGATGAAAGCGATCTGACAACGTTAAACAATGAGATCAAGCACTGCCTCAGATGCGGCAAATGTAAACCGGTATGTACGACACATGTTCCCAGGGCAAATTTACTTTATTCTCCAAGAGCTAAAATATTAGGCGTGGGCATGTTGATTGAGGCATTTTTGTATGAAGAACAAACTCGTCGCGGCATATCTCTTCAACATTTTGATGAGTTTAACGACATTGCTGATCATTGTACAATTTGCCATAGATGCTTTAAACCATGTCCGGTTAACATTGATTATGGAGATGTTACCATACTCATGAAAAATATTTTAAAAAATCACGACCAGCGCAAGACAAATATTGCTGCCTCGCTGGCCCTGTCGTACTTAAATATAATTTCGCCTACATGGATTGGATTTTTACGAACATTTTTATTTAAACCGGTTTTTCGCATGCAGCGGTTTATTTTTCAAATGTATAAATTAACGAAGCCTCTAAACAAGTCAATTCCTGAATCAACAACGGGGAACATGACTACGGCAAGCCATATCATAAACTCGATTAAAAAACCGCTTCCGGTTTTACCGCCAGGTAATATAAGAAGTATTCTTGATATTGAAGACAGTAAATATGTTTCAATTTTAAGAAAACCTGAAATCAAAGATTCTGAAGCAGAAGCTGTTTTCTTTTTTCCGGGTTGCGGAATTGAAAGGCTTTATACAGACTCTGGTTTTGCTGGTTTAGCGCTTCTTTACGATCTGGGTATTCAAACCGTACTGCCGCCGCAATATACATGTTGCGGGGCTCCCCAGGCTGCCTCTGGAGATACAGATCTCAGCAAATCGATCACAACAAGTAATCGTGTTTTATTTCATAGAGTTGCCAACACATTGAATTACCTGGATATAAAAACTGTTTTAGTAATGTGTGGTACGTGTATCGATCAGCTTCAGTCCTATGAATTTGAAAAAATTTTTCCCGGATCAAGATTGATTGATATTCATGAATTTCTTCTTGAAAAGGGAGTTAAATTAAAGAAAAGCAGTTCCGAATACATTTACCATGATCCCTGCCATACCCCGATAAAGACAAATTCTCCCACAAAGGTTATCTCAGAGCTCATGGGTAAGCCGGTTGTTTTATCGGATCGTTGCTGTGCTGAATCTGGACTTTTTTCTGTAGCAAGACCTGATATTTCGACACAGGCAAGATTCAGTAAGCTTGAATCACTTCAGGACAATATAGAAGAACTAACCGGCAGTTCCGGAAAAAATAAAAACAACCATATAAAACTATTAACTACCTGCCCGTCGTGTATTCAAGGTCTCTCAAGATATACACCGGATACGGGTATTGAGCCTGAATATGTCGCTACGGAACTTGCCAATCAATTGCTTGGTGAAAACTGGAAAAATACGTTTATTAAATCCGTTAAAGATAAAGGAATTGAAAAAGTACTTCTTTAATGCCTGATAATTCTAACGATATTTTTGGAATTGGAATTGAAAGCAGTTGCGATGAAACAGGTATCGCTATAATAAAAAACGGTAATGAAATTATCGCAAATCCTGTTTTCAGTCAGATTGATTTACATAAAATCTATGGAGGCGTAGTGCCAGAAATGGCAAGCCGAATGCACCTTGAAAAATTCCCGGCACTTCTTCAAGAAATTTTAAATCAATACCGTAGCGAGTTTAACAGAGCCTCTTATATTGCTGTAACAGTTAGACCAGGACTTACCGGTTCTCTACTCATCGGTTACTACCTCGCTCTTGGAATTAAAACTGTACTTAAAGTTCCTGTTATCCCCATTCATCATCTCGAAGCTCATTTTTATGCAAACGTGTTAGACAATGAACTTTTTAAAAATAAAACCCTGGAATATCCGTTTATCGGTTTATTACTTTCTGGAGGTAACTCCAGCATTTACAAAGTAAGCGGGCTTGGAAAACTGGAATTAATTGGCGACACTCTTGATGATGCCTGCGGCGAAGCCTATGACAAAGCTGCCGCGTTACTGGGACTTGATTACCCTGGCGGTCCTGAGATTGAAAAACGAGCTAAAAGTTTTTATGAATCTAACCCTGAATTAAAAAGAGGTAATATAGAAACTGAAAATCCTCTTCCGAAAATATTAAAAGATCAAAACCGTAATCAATGTAATTTTTCATTCAGCGGAATTAAAACAGCTCTTTACTACTTCATACGCTCAAATCCAGATCATGACACCGATCATCTTTGCTGGTGTTTCCAGGAAAGGGTATTCGACATTATCGAAAGAAATGTAAAACATGCGTTGTCACTGACAAAATTTAAAAACCTGGTAACAGGAGGCGGCGTGATGTCTAATCAAACTTTACGAAAAAGAATTTCATCAATATGCGATGAAATGGGGGTTAAACTCTATTGTCCTTCGCCTTCGTTATGCACAGATAATGGGGCGATGATTGGTGCGCTTGGCTATTATTACTTCAAAGAAAACGTAATTTATCCGCATGAGAACGTAATCTCGTCAAAAACGGAATTTTTTAGCAGCTACTAATAATTTATTTTTAACGTCTGGAGTTATAGGCTTTTCAAAACGAAGACCATGATAATAAGCATACTGATCCATCATTGTTGACTTTCTGGCTTCTTCAAAAACCAAATGAGCATTAAATTTATAATTGTCGATATATACCGTATAGGCTTGATCTTTTAATTCTACATTTGTAACGACACGTATGCCGCCCTCAGAAAGATCAAAAGAAGCACATTTTATTTTATTTTTGGAATTATGAGACAATAACTCAACTTTATAATTAAAAATTTCCCGTCGAAATTTTCTTTTTTCGTCTTTTGGTATAATTGTTTTATGACGCTCTTCTGTTTTAATTACCATTATAATTCATTCAAATGTTAAAGAGCATTGGTTGTGTCAAGATTTTTTATTTGATTATAGGATCTGCCCCCTATACAAATCAGTATTAAAAAATATTTTTTAATTTTGAACCATCAAATTAAGTTAATCTATTTATCGATATACCCGCCACAAAAGTACAAAAGTACCATGAATTTTGAATTTAAAAGGATGATTGTCCTATTTACATTTCAAAAAAAAATGCCTATAATCAGGGCATGAAAAGAAAAATTTTGTTTAAAAACCAGATGCGATTTAAAGTAAAATCGTTGATTATTCTGAGTTTGGCGTTTTCGTGCCCGGCCTTTGGCCAAGTCCAGGCAGATCAGCATCTTTACTTTAAAGATATTTACAAAACCAGATTTACCTCAATGGAGCAGGCCGAAAAGACAAAAAGCGAAAATGAGTCAGACTTTACCATTTTGCTGGAATATGCTCATTACTGCTACGTTACCGGCGCGCAAATGCCGCCCAAAGATAAAACAGGATTGGACTATGTCGAGCGGGCTTTTGAGACCTATCAAAAGTTGTGGAAGAAAAAGTTTTCTGACCCCAACATTCAGTTTTATATGGCCAATGCCTATGCCAGTCAGGGCAATAATCCAAGAATCAACATGGGGACTTTGGTTGAATATGTTTTTCGGGCGCGCAATCTCTATTCCATGATTATTGATCTGTACCCTCAAAATCTCGAAGCAAGGCTTGGTAGGGCGCGTATCAATATGAACTTAAATGCAGCTACCGGCCGCCCCGATGCCGTTCACCATGAAGATATTCGGGTGTATCTGGAAGGCTACGCAAAATTACCTCAGGATTTAAAAGAACATGGATATTACAAAATGGGTCTTATGGAAATGTACCTGGCGCAGGCCATGCTCGATGTTGAAGCCAAACAATGGAGCGAAGTGCAAAAAAATATAAAACTCATTGATACGGCGCTTTTGCATGTGCAGGCAAAAAAGTTGTATCAGGATGTGCTGAATGAATTAAAGAAAGGAGCCGCAAAATGAATATGATTGATTTGCAAAATGTCAGCAAGATTTACTATCCAGGGAAAATTCCCGCGGTGGCCTTAAACGACGTTTCGCTTCAGGTAAAAAAGGGAGAGTTTCTTGTTGTGGCGGGTTCATCGGGCAGCGGTAAAAGTACACTGTTGAATCTTATTGGTTTGATTGACGAACCCAGCTCGGGAAGCGTCATCATTGATTCTCTGGAAACAGAGGGCAGCAAAGAAAAAATATTGACCAAAATTCGCAGGGAATATCTGGGTTATATTTTTCAAAACTTCCATCTGATTCCAACGCTTACGGTTTTTGAAAATGTAGAGCGTCCGCTGCTTTCTACGGTGCGAGATGTGTATGAGCGCCGCCTGCTTGTAGAGGAGTCTCTCGAAAGGGTGGGATTACAAGATTTCTTGAAAAGATATCCCAACGAAATTTCCGGCGGTCAGCAACAAAGGGTGAGCATCGCGCGCGCGTTTGCAAAAAATCCTGAAATTGTTCTGGCTGATGAGCCTACGGCAAATCTGGATTCTGCCAACGGCGCTTCTATTTTGGAACTCATGGAAAAAATGAACGTTGAAAAAAATGTGACCTTTGTTCTGGCCAGCCACGACCCGGAAGTTTTATCCCTGAGCCATCGCCAGATATTGTTAAAAGACGGAAAAATAATAAGCGATAGAACTTCAGTAAAAGAAGAGCCACGGATAAACACGGATGAACACAGATAAAGAAAAACTTTTTGGAAAATCCAGGCCGCCGTTCAATTTCAATATCAGGAATTCAGGTTAAAAAGGAGAATAAAATGAAAACTAAATTAATCACACAGGCATACGATTTATGGCAGTTTTTAAAATTTGCCGTGAAAAATGTATGGCGCAATCGCCGAAGGGCTGCCATTACCATGTCAAGTATTGCCGTCGGAACCATCACGCTGGTTCTTCTGCAAAGTTATGTAAATACGATGGAGATGGGATTACAAGCCGATGCCATACAAAAGCAATACGGACATTTTCAAATAGCCGCCAAAGGATATTTTTCCGCGGAAGAAAATTCGGCAGAATTTGTAATGAGCAGGGAGGTGGTTCAAAAAATTACTGCAAAAGCCATGGAACTTGATTCCGTAGATTTTGTAAATACGCGAATTCATTTAAATGGTATTATTGGCACGCAAAAAAAATCAACGGTATTTATGGGCATTGCGGGCATACCCTCTGCCGAAGGATTGATGGCGCCCACGCTTGTAAAGGGAAATCTTCTTTCAGATAAGGAATCCGGCGGAATTATGATTGGCAAGGCCATGGCCAAAAAACTCGGCATCGACATTGGAGATCATCTGATTGCTTTTGTCAGCGGAGCGAACGGATCGCAGGAAGCCATTGCGGTAAACGTACGCGGTATTTACGAAGCTCTGATGCCCGAGCAGGAGAAGGTAATCATTTATATGCCCATAAGTTCAGCGTGGGATCTCATGCTCGAAAAGACATCGCACCGAATTTTGATTTTTCTGAATAAGCCGGAGAAGTTGGCGCAAACCATCCAGACCATGCAAAAATTTATTAACGAAAACAATCTAAATCTTGAAATTCGTGACTGGAAAACACTGGCCGTTTTTATAAAGCAGGTCATCGGCATGTTTCGCGGTATGATTATTGTGGTGAGCATAATTGTTTTTCTGGTGATTATCTTTAACATTCACAATACAATGCATATGTCCATTCACGAGCGATTTCGCGAGATCGGGGCAATGCGCGCCATGGGTTCAAGCCGCGGCGAAATTATCAGGGAGTTTCTGGCTGAGGGGTTTATTATCGGTCTCTTTGGGGCGTTAGCTGGAATCTTCATTTCCCTGATTTTAATGCCTTGGATCAACGCCATGCACCTGAGTTTGCCGCCCGGCCCGGGACAAACCAAACCCACGCCGATCATGTTTACCCAGAGCAGCGTTGTGCTTATAAATGCCCTGTTGGTAAATCTTGTCACAGCATTTTTAGCGTCAATTTTGCCGGCACGAAAGGGCGCTAAGATCAGGATAATAGATGCCCTGCGGTATGTCTAAGGCGGGATAAACAGTAATGAGATTAAACTTATGGAAAATATTTTTTCAACCCCCTCCGCCGCAACCGTGTGCGGCGGACCAAACTTTAGATAACAAAGAACAAAATGGAGGATAAAATGAAAATAAAAAATGTTAAAAATTGTATCGCAATATTGGCTCTAATGCTCATGGGCGCGGTCGCCGCAGTTGATGCAAGCGAACCTGAAAAAAAATATTCCATCGCAAAAATAACGTTTATCGGTAATGTGCGAGTTCCTGAGAAAAAAATTCGGGAAATGCTTTCTATTAAGGAAGGCATGAAGTTGTCTCTGCGCGAACTGGAGTTTTCCATCAAGGTATCAAAGGCTAAAATGGAAGGAAGCGGCCTTTTTATGTTTATTGAAATGAATTATGAAACCCGCGACGATGCAACCTGCAACATCATTATTTCCATGGGCGAAAATGTTATGATGCTGGATATTATTGGTCTGGAAGAGGGTGCTTTTACCCGGTTCAGCTCCATTTCAGAAAAATCTCCCGACTTTGGATTTATGGTAGGCCTAAAATCTCAGTCGCTCTATTTTCGATTTCCGTACTGGCTTGGATCACCTTTGGATCTGGCAACAACCGTTACCCACCACTCGTATAAAATCCCTTTTTATACGCTAAAGGAATACGATTACGAAGCGGCTTCGGGGCGCGCGGCGTTGTCGATGAGCGTTTTACGTAACTGGAAAATAAAGGTTCCGGCCATGTTTCGATACAATATCAAGAGCGATACAAAAACGGTAAATACGAGCGACTTGTCAACCGGTCTTGAAACCCTGCTTGATTTTTCGCACTACAAGGACGTTATTTACGCCGGCTTTGATTTAAATGCGGCAGTTTATCAGGGCATTGTAAAATTTCCGTACACAATGACTTCGGCGGGCGTCAATGTTTATGTAAAGCCGGCCAAATGGGAAGAAATCATTTTGCGCGGTCGCTATCGGTCGACCGTAAACGGCAATATCCCCGATTATCTTTTATACCGCATTGACAATGAATATCAGATACACGGCCAGATTACAAACCATTACTTTGGGCGAAACAGCGTTGTACTAAATGCCGAAAACTGGATACGCGATATTGTGACCGTTCCGTCGTCCATCAC
The DNA here is from genome assembly GCA_029857955.1 of Spirochaetia bacterium. GTDB lineage: Bacteria > Spirochaetota > Leptospiria > Turneriellales > JAOUFE01 > JAOUFE01. The sequence goes on along the minus strand of JAOUFY010000026.1, from coordinate 4,459 downwards.
CAACATTCATTTTAATTTACTGGCCTATGTCGATCTGGCCATGGCGGGCGATCAAATTGTCGCGATTCATCGCGATACCTGGAATCTTTCGACAGGCGGCGCCATCAGCGTCGAGTTCAGCGCTCCGTTAAACCTGGCGCTGCAGGTCGGTTACGGGCATGAACTGTGGCAAAACACAGGCGGACAGTTCTATGTAAAGATGGGCTATGAATATCGCAAAGGTAATTTCTTTGAGTAAAAAGGGGCAGGTATGCCCCTATGGGGTTGTCTAATAAGTCAAAATTTAAACGCGAAGACGCAAAGAATGCAAAGGAATTAAAGGAAATGATAAGAAAAATACCTTTATTTCTTTACTTTGCGCCCTTTGCGCCTTTGAGGCGAGACCTTTTAGACAGCCCCCTACCCCGACGTGTTTTTCAGATTCAGTACAACAAATGTCTTTATTATAACAAGTTTTCCTTTCATCCAACTTTTTTTGTGGTAAATATCATGCTCATCCTATCATAAAACGTCCTGTCAGTCTTCCCTGCGGATCAATGGAGAAGAAAAAAAGCGTAGTCTATTCCAGTTTGTACTCTAAAGTTTTAATCTCTACCCGGTTGCGTCCTGACTCTTTCGCTTGATACAACGCTTCATCCGCAACGGTTACAAGCTTGTCGCTGGACAGATCACCTGGAAATGATTCGGCTACACCAATGCTCACGGTAAAGGAGAATTCCGCGCCAGCCAAACTTTTGACCGTGGTTTTTTCCACAGTGGTACGTATGCGCTCCGCCACCCTGGCAGCATCCACAGCCGAAGTCTCCGGAAGCATGATCGCAAATTCCTCTCCGCCCAATCTCGCGACCACGTCAATTTCGCGGATTGCTTTTCGGCAAATATCGGCAAGCTGGCAAATAACCAAATCGCCCGTCATATGTCCATAGCTATCGTTGATTTTTTTGAAATGGTCGATATCCAGCATCATCAGCGATACGGGATGTTTCAAACGTGAAAACCGGGCAATTTCCTGTTTCAGCAACGGTTCAAAATAGCGTCTGTTATTTAAACCGGTCATGGAATCGGTAAGGGATGCATGCTTTAGCGCCAACTCAATTTCATATCTCAGTCTGTAATTATAAGCATCAGCAAAATAAATCAACATCATCAAAGACACCGTCGGCCAGATCAACACGGCATAGTGGTCATGTTGAAAGCCAGGGGCGTAACCCAGCATGGCTAGCATATGCGGAGCACCAGCAACCAGGATAGCCTGGATCATGTTAAAAAACAAGGGGAAAGCCTGCAACAGCAACATGGGGACGAAGGCAAATATCATGAAGCCGCCGATGCCATAAATCATGCCGGTATTAAGCCGATTAAGAATCACAATGAACAAAACTTCAGCCAGCAAAATTGCCAAGAGGGATAAAAAAGCCAGCAACCTCCACCGACTCACATACTTGAACGCGACTACCATTAAAATCAAAAACAGATATCCTGCCCTGAGCCCGATTGTGTTCATCGAACCCAGCGGATCTGTGACGTAATCCCACACCCAAAGAGCAGCGCCAAAAAATCCGGAAAGGAAAAACATGGCCGAACAAAAAGAACGGTAATCTTCCAGTTTTTGGTTTCTAAGCGCTTCAGATTCAAATATAAAGCCAAATCGCCCGGGTTTGATTGCTTTTTCATAAATTTTGCCCCGAATGATTTTGGTCGGACTCATTTCATGATTAGGTTTTCGGAGGTTTCATTGAAACCGGATTCAAGCAGAGTGTTATTTTCTGCGGAATTTTTCATCTTCATATACATCTTTACAAAGGTTTGATTAGGCCTCGTTCCTTTGCCATTTTCGGAAAGCTCCGGCCTGATGGATTTTAGTAAAAACATTGCCATTTCACCCTTGTTTTTACACATAACAAATCCTCGCGGTTCGGTTACAAAAAATTGATCGACAATGTTTTTTGTAGATTCCGATAAATTAATCTCTCCGGCAAGTCCGCTGGATTCCATTCTTGATGCAATGTTTACCGCGTCTCCCCATACATCATAGGCAAACTTCTTTTTACCAATAATTCCCGCAATACATGGGCCTGTGTTGATTCCAATTCGAATATCCCATCGCTTCAAACCTTTATTTTCTCTTGCCAGATTCCATCTTCGAACAAAATCCATCATTTTTAGCGCAGTGAGACACGCATCCACAGAGTGCGTCCGATTGGCTACTGGCAGACCTCCGGCGCACATATATGCGTCTCCGATGGTTTTTATTTTTTCAATATTCAACTTTTCTGAAATTAACTCAAATCTTGAAAAACAATAATCGAGATTTTTTACCAGTTTTTCTGGTGGGGTGGTTTCCGCAATTTTGGTGAACCCGACAAAATCTGAGAATAAAATGGTGGCAGAAGAGTAATTGAGCGGCTTGACCTCTTCACTTTTTTTCAGCTCTTCCACTATAGAATGCGGAAGAATATTCAGCAAAAGGCTTTCGCTTTTTTCTTTTTCGTGGAATATTTCTCGGGATTTGTCTTCTATAAGTCTGGTGAGCGAATCTTCTTTCGCCTTGGTCCGTTTGTAATTTCTCTCCAGCAGATTTTTCTCCTGAAAAATTGCGCGGCTTTTTTCTTCAATCAGATTGGTTAAAATCGCCTCCTTGGCTTTGCTGCGGTTGTAGTTTTTTTCCAGTTTTTCCTTCTGGGAAGATAAAGCGTCAGAAATTTTTATCAGTGATCCAAGAGCGTCTGATTTTATAGTTTCAGAATAATAGAAAACACCTCCGGTAGCGACAAAGGCAATAACAAGATTTAATACATACGATGATAGCTGCAAATATCCTTCATTGTAGGCATGCAAACTCAAAACAAAAAAAACAGCTACTGAATATAGGGAATACAGCAAAAGCCCTGCTTTTTTAGGGAAAAGTACAAATATCATAGCAGGTACAATAAAAGCCAGTGAAATGGAGTAGTAGTTTCCTTTATACTGATAAAAGAAAAGTACAAAAAACAGGGACATACTTAAAACCAGAAACCATGATGCAAATGATATAGACCCTGAACGCTTCGTCCATTTGTATGAAATGAGGTATAAAACTCCCATCACGATTTCGATAATCCCCAGAACAGGGCGCGGGGCTACGGCAAGATTAAATATTCCCGAAAAGAAGTAGATTACAGCAAATCCCGATAATACCAAAGACAAAAAAACAGTTTGCCGTTTTTTTTCTGTATATATGTCACTCATACGTTAATCAGAAAACACTTTTATTATTTGGGCAGATCATTGGCATTTTTTTTGAAAATGCATTATCTACTTTTTAACAAATGTAAGCTCAAGACGACAGTGATCGGCTCCATTATGCATGCATAACGGCTCACTGATTTCTATTTTTTCATTGTACAAGTTACCAACTCCATTGATAAGACCTTTGGCAAGCACGCACAGTTTTCTGGTGGAAAAATATTTCATCACCAGTTTATCAGGAGCCGGATCTTCATACTGAAATTGCGGCAGATGAACATCCGGATACAATTTTTTTACCTCAACGTGAATGATCTTGTCTACTGAATTTAAAAGTGTTTTTGCTGACATACCAGGCTTAAAAAAATCGGTATAGTCCTGGTGGTATTTGGAAGCGACAAATTCACCAAATGCATAGATGACATCGTTCATAGGTAAATTAAGATTTTTACTGCCTGCAGCAACAAGAGCAAACAGATCCTCATCCGGATAGTTTCCGGGGCTGACAAATACACCATCTTCCGTTTTTAAATGCGTTGTCTCAAGAAGTGTGTCCCACGCTTCTATACCGGCATTTTTAATGACAAATTCTTCCAAATACGTAAAAATTATACCTTTCATTAAAACCTTCCTAATCCTATTTTCAGGATAGTGTATAGCACATAAATTACGGATTGTCTTCCTTGCGGATCAGCCGAGAAAAAAAAAGTTAAAATTCACATAAAAAATGATTATCTATTTGTCTATAATTATGATTTATGTCGATCTCTATATAAGATAAATCGTTAATATGATTGAAATATATTATTATTTCGCCTTACTTTATTTAATTTTAACTGCGATACAAGTTTATTCCTTTGTTATTTCCCCTAAGCCGGAAAGACTCCTTTTTTCAATATTCACATTATTTATGGCGGCCTGTCATTATCATATGGCGCTATTTTATTCCGGCAGACTTCTGGCACAGCCCTATGTATACGGAATCTACCCGTTTATGGTGACTGTCACTTTTAGCTGGTTAATGATCTGGTTCCATTACAAAATGAAAACAGTTAAAAGCTCTGGATATTTGCTGGAACTGGTTCCTCCTCTGGCAGTTTTGATCGCATCCATTCCAGCTATACTTTTAACTAATGATGAGAAATCTTTCTGGGCAGAGAAAGCTTTCCATATAAAAGATCCGCTTTTGATGCCCAGCACAACCCCGCTTTTCATTTTCTTCGGATACGTGGTT
>JAOUFY010000075.1 GCA_029857955.1 Spirochaetia bacterium | reverse complement strand
ATAAGAATATTATAATCTTAGATACGATAAATCAGTTGGAGAATAAATCTAATTATAAAATCCAATTTTTGTTAGGCGTATTGTGCAGTAATTTTTGCAACTGGTATGTTTACAGATTTATTTTTGGCAAGGCGATAAGGACAATGCACTTTGATTCACCGGTTACAAGTCGAATACCATTTCCAATTATCGACTTCAACAACCCCGAAGACGTAAAAAAACACGACCAACTCGTCAATCTTGTTGATACGATGCTGTCACTCAACAAAGAACTGCACCAGTCCGAAACGCCACACACCGAACAACAGCAAAATCAAATCAAAGACCGGATTGCCTATACTGACAAGCAGATGGATAAGTTAGTCTATGAACTATATGGCCTGACAGAAGATGAAATTAAAATCATTGAATCTGATAAGGTAAAGTAAGAGTGTTTCCTTAATTAAATATTAAGGAAACAGTGTTTAAAAATGTTAATTGATACCAAAAAACAATTGACAAAACAAGTCAGGTTTCTTATTGTCCTTACATGGAACTGATAAAGACAGCAAACCTGTTAAAACCTGTTAATGATTATCTGTATGATAACTTTGTAAAAGGGTTTAATAAATTCATTCAGGGTAAACAGGTTACTGAAAACACCGTAACCGATTATTTTAAGTTTCTTAAAAAATCAGAGTATTCCCCGGCTTACCAGAAACTTGCCAAGGTTGCACTGAAAAAAGCTGTCAAGAAAACAATGCCACTGGACTACATGGAAAATGAAAAGCTGGATGTATTTTTCAAATCAATTAAAACTGACAAACAAGACCTTTCAGTAAGTGAAACACAGGTCATAAATAAAGCAGACTTGAAAAAGCTTATTGCAAGCTCTCCGGAAAGAATGGGTTTGTTTATCCGGTTTATGTATAACTCTGGTTGTCGTGTTTCTGAAATGCTGAATGTAAAAGTCAAGAATTGCACACTTGATAAAAACGCTGTATTTATTCAGATCATCGGCAAGGGTAGAAAACAAAGAACGTTGACCATTTCCCTTGACCTTTTCGATAAAATTAAAACTGTCTTTGATTCAAAGGATTTTCTTTTTCAAAATCCGAAAAGTGAATCTGGAAAGTTTTCCCGTCAATATGTTTCCAGAGAAATAAATTTTTATTCTCTCCGGGCTATTCAAAAAAACCTTTCCGCTCATTGCCTGAGACATAGCCGGGCTACACATCTTTTAAAAGATAAAGAACCAATTGAAGCGGTAAGTAAATTTTTAGGTCATGCAAACATTATTACAACATTGGCAATCTATTCACATAACCGGATTGAAACAAACAAGATATTAAATACAGGGGTATAAAATGGCAAGACCACGAAAAGAAAATCCGGAGCCGCTCGTAAACTTTACAGCCCGCTTCCCGGAAAAGTTACACGGAGATTTAAAGGAAATTGCAGATAAAGAAAACCGCTCATTAATCGGACAGGTTTTATTTATTCTGAAAAACTTTGTAAGCGATTACAACAAGGATAAAGAAAAATGAAAATAATAACAGTGGCAAATTTGAAAGGCGGCGTTTCTAAAACAAGCCTTGCTGTAAACCTTGCCTTTATTTTGAAAAATTCATTACTCATCGACTTTGACGGTCAAGCATCGGCAACCGATTATTTATTAAGAGAAACGGACGTTGACGAGTTGGAAAAGCGAAACGCTTATTTAATGTTACGGGAAAAACTTAATCCGGTTGAATGTATTTTTAAAGGTCTGACTGATTGTATCCCGGCGGTTCCTGAACTTCATAAAATAGGAATTGAAATGGTATCCGAACCGATGGCCACACTTCGGGTAATTGATCGAATAAAAAAAATGACTGATTATGATTACATCATCATTGACACCCCGCCTGCAATCACTTATCAATTAAGCCTTTCAATCTCTCTGGCAGACCTTGTATTAATCCCGGCCACATACGACCGATGGACAATCCGGGGTCTGTCAATGATATTGTCAGAAATTGAAAAATCTGGAAATCGTGAAACGCTGGTTGTCCCTTCAATCATAAGCCAGGCAGACGATGAAAAATTTAGAAAGATAATGGCCGGGCGCGTGTCAATGAGTAAGACCACAATAAAACGCAGTAACTCTGTAAGAAACGCGGCTGCACTCGGTAAACCTGTTTCCGGGGCGATGGCCAGTTTATTTCAAGAATTGGCGGGAGAGGTTGCATAATGGGAAAAACTGTAAATGACGAGATGGATTCAGCTTTCAGTGAAAAAGCAAAAAGCAGATTACCTGAAATAGAAGTTGATCCTGACGTTAAACTTATAAGAGATTATTTTAAAGACATTGAACGTCAGTTTAATAATGCCCTGGACAATGCAATTAAAATCGGCGAAATACTAACAAACAAAAAAAACATACCTGGCGGGCATGGTAATTTTACCCCGTGGATTAATAAAAATTTCGATTTTGACGCACGCACGGCCAGAAATTACATGAGACTGTTTGAACATCAAGAACACTTTAAAAATCGTGCAATCGGTTTAACCGAAGCTTACAAAGAACTTTCAGCAAAGCAGGGAGAGGAACCTCCAAAAGACGCGCCTTTACAGATTAGAAAAAAGTTTCATGAAGGTAAAAAGCTAAACAATACAGAAAAGGAAATCCTTTCATCATACTTAAAAGAAAAGCTGGACTCAATAGAAAACCAACGTGTAAAAATAGAAAATGAACTGAAAGAGATTGAAAACGGAAATTAATTTCCGATTTGAAACTATATGGAAACACCCATTAAAACCCAACAAAACCCCACTATTTTGCCACAGGACGAGCGCAAAACAAGTAAGGTAAACCCGACATCGGGAAATGAAAAGTTTACAAAAGTTGACATTAAAAAGCAAATAATAAGCGTACTGGATGAATTGGACGACCAGCAATTAAACAAGGTTTTAGATTTTATCCGTGGGCTTTAATATGCAAAACCATCAAAAAACGACAGAAAGCATCAATTTAGACGAGGTAGACAGGGAGCTTGTAAATCTTGCCTTAATCAAGCCGGATAAAATAATCAGTCAACCAGTCAAGCCGATGGAAAGACAAGATGAAAGCACTTAATAATTAGATTTACATAAGTTTACATAAGTTTACACAAAATTACACAAAAGTATACAAAAGTATACAAATATTTAACAATACAACAATTTATTGTTGACACTATCATATGAAATCATGAAAAAACATTAAAAAACATGAGATGTAACAAAATAAACATTATGTTATGTTTTGAACAATAAAACGCTGATTGAAAACAGCGCACTTTCACGAAGTATAAACGTGATTAAAAAGAGGTAGCCGACAATGCCGAAAACACTTTCAAACAAATCATATCTGAATAATATGTAATTATTATTGACACCGTGAGCCGCATTGAATATTATAATATTCTGAATTTATAATATTGAATGGGCCTTACGGGCTCCATGAGTCATTATCTAATAATGTCCATGCCGTTTTGTGAAAAACAATGGGGGGAACAAGCTGTCCGCTAACAGCCCCCCCGAAATGACTTATAAACAAAGGCTGGGGTTTCCCGGCCTTTTCTTTTATATACAAAAACTATTCAAAAATCGCTTGTCATCTTAAATCTATTTACTATGTTGTGGTACTGTCGTTTCGACATTATGTCAGATTACAGTTTTCTGCCCTTTAGCGGGGGCTTCACAAAATGGCATGGATAATCAATAAAAATTTATCCCTGCCTACTAATTAAATTGGAGGACAGGCAATGCCAAACGAACTAAAAACGCATAAATACAAACCTGCCCTTAAAGTGGGTTTTCAGTGGGAACACAAAATCAAATTTCTAACGAATCAATAAAGCGCGATATTGTCGCGAACTTAGCAAACAAGATTAATCATCGAAAAGAGATTTACGCAGACTGTCCGCTATGCGGCAAACACGCAAAAAAAGACACGCATTTTTCTTTTAATCCAACGAAAGGAAATTATGGTTCATATAAATGTTTTTCCTGTGGTACCGGCGGCAATGGGTACGACTTGGCTAAAAGGATGGGGATTTTCATCAAACGCGAAAAAACAGCGCGGAAACTTCCTGAATATAAGAAGCCGGAAATAACATCGGAAAAAACATCGAATGAAAAACATGATGTCAAAAAACAAACCTATCCGGTTTCAAATAAACCACAAATAAATGAGACCAGGTATATTGTCAGACATCCAATTTCCGGAAAACCGCTTTTCGGAAATTCCCGTTTTGTATTGAATACAATCGGGAAAAAAGGCAAGCCTGAAAAAGAAACTAAACAATTCACATACGGACAAAACGGGGCGTCATGGATCGGATACACCGGGGCGCGGTACCTGTACGGACTTAATGAGGCGTTAACAGCCGGCGCGGATATTTGTTTCATCCATGAAGGGGAAAAGACCGCTGACAGGCTAAATTCTGACAGGATCGGGAATGAATATCATTTGTCAGTAACGCGCGGGAAACTTGAAATAATAGACCAGGTAAACTTTGAATTTTTACGCTATAAAATTGTTTATCTTGTCCCTGACATCGACGCCGATAATGGCGGTCAAAAGTGTATGGCTTTAAATTATGCTATACTGAAAGACGCTGGAATCAATGTAAAAATCATTGAACTGCAAAACCACAAATTTTCCGGTTATGATGCGGAGGATTTTATAAATGACGGCCATTCATGGCGCGGCATTGAAAAAACAACATCCAATAAAATCAGCGCGGCGTTTTATGAAAAATACGGCTTTGAACACAAAGACGGGCGGAAAATATTCAAATCTGAATATGTCGCAAAAAGAATAATCAACATTCAAAAAAAGTTTATAGCTATTATTTCCGGGCAGGGAACCGGGAAAACATTCTGGGCAGAAATTCAAGCGGCAATTGCAAAAGAAGCCGGCGACAAGGTTTTATATTTTGCCCACAGGGTTTCACTTGTTATGCAGGCCGCTGAAAAGCTCGGAATAGCATTTTATCAAGAAGAAGGAAAGACCATCGACGGGAAATTGTCGCCTAAATCTTTAGCCGTAACCATAGATAGTGTTCACAGATTGCATCCGCTTGCTTATGATGGCGCGGTTATTGTGTTGGATGAGGTAGACCAGATTTTACGGCAATTAATCGGGAAGACAACCAATGACAGGAAAAGGGAAATTCTTAAAAATCTGAAATTCATTGTTAAAAATGCTTCCAGAGTTATTTTCATGAGTGCGGATATTGACGAGCCAACGATTGAATTTATCTGTAAAACACTTGAAGTCAATATAGATGAAATCGAATTTTACGAGAATGAATTTACACGAAAAAGAAAAGCGGTTAAAATTTCTACACCTGCCAGAATGCTTGAAATGATTTCTGAACATATCAAGACCGGTGAAAAAATAGCAATATCCTGCATGAAGCGTGAAGGCCACTATTCAGCAAATTTTGTTCATAAATTCCTGAAAGAAAAATTTCCTGATAAAAATTTCCTATGTGTTACCCGTGAAAATTCAGCATCTAAAGAAGCAATGGAAGCACTGAAAAACCCTGAATATTTAAACAAATATGATGCTGTAATTTATTCCCCTACATGGCAAAGCGGCGTTGACTTCCCGCTTAAATCATTCAAACATTGTTTCATGTTTGCGAATAACCGAAACGCGACAACCGCGCCAGATCTAATGCAGGCCGCTGGCCGTTTTCGATATGTCGAAACACTTTATCATTACATTACACCGAAACGCGAATATGTACGCGGCAATGATGAAAACGGGAAAGTTGCCATTATAAAAAACAAGTCATATTTCACGCTTGAAACCGATGAGAATAAAATCAGAGAAAAGTATTTAAAAATTGAAAAGGATTTTCGCGAAATTCTGAATTATTCACCGGAAGTCGGCTGGCATCCATACCCTGAATATGAAGCACTTTTTGACATAGCCGTAAAGTGTGAGGCATACGATAACGAAAGTAAAAACAATCTGGAAAAACATTTTACCGAGCTTTTAAGCAAGCGCGGATATTATCGAACCATTGACGGAAATGATACGAAGGCCAGTAACGAAACCAGAGAATTTGCCGGGGAAATTTCCTCTGAACGGGTAGAGGAAATCAAAGAAGCTGTCTTAATGGCCGCTGACATTGACACAGAAACTTATGAAGCCAGACAGGTAAAAGGAAGTCTATCAACCGAAAATTTCTTTGAATGTCAAAGATACGAATATAAGCAGGCCAACGGCGGCGCGGATGAACTCGAAAAGGCGGTTGAAATAAATCTGCATTCTTTCAAACGCGGTGTTTACAATATGGAGTTACTCAAAGCCAATGAAAGCGAATTAATCGAAAGAGATAAAAAAGATAATCAAAAATATATTCAGGAAAAGGCCAGGCGAATAATCAAAGCCAGATTACTAAAAAAGATTGAAAATAAAATCGGTCTACTTTCCAGCAAATCCTTTTCAGAAACAGACACCGCCGAACTGTCAGAATTTATTAAAAATGACCGCGAAAATATTTCGTCTATCTTGTTCGCGGTTACTGACAAAATGATTGAAAAGCCTGGTTACTTTATAAGGGCTTTCTATGCAGCACTTTGTTTGAAAACTACCCGTACAGGAAGTAAGGGCGCGCGCCGGCGCGTAGTTGATATGGAAAGTCTGTCATTGATTAACCGTGTACTGGATAGGCGAGAGAAAGCCAGGGGTACCACATCGAATGTTATTTTTTCAGGTATTGTATATAATAACAAGCCATGTGGAACCAAAAAGAAAAAGACCATCATTCAACCGGCAAACCTGTTTGCGGTGGTGGCATAATGACCAGCCAGGTACGGGCGGCGTGAAATCAGAAATTGAGCAAAAACAAGCAGAAACTATCAATTTTAAGGGTGTCAACAATTACCAATGTCAGAAAATAAAACGCTCGTAAAAAATGGGGACATTCAAATGTCTTAAATTATGTGTCATGATATGACGGTAAAAAGTGAATAATGCGGTTTTGTGCGGAAAAGTTCGGGTTTGTAGTGTAATTTGGCGTAAACTGGCGGTCTGCCTCATAATTACTAACAAATACTAACATTATTGGCGGATGTTGGCGGGAATAGTACGGTTTCGTAGGGATATGTCCGCATGTGTCAGTAAACCTGTCTTTTTACCATGTGTTGTTTATGTGTTGCCCGCCTGGTCAGTAAGCAAGCGAAAACTTAACAAAACTTAACATTTATTAACATTTTTCAAAGCAATGTGTAAAAAATTAATTGAAATCTGAATAATACTTATGAAGCCCTGTTCACCCCTTGCAGGGCTTTTTCTTTCATAGAACCTGATAAAACCTGATATTTTTTAAAGCCATGTGTAAAAATAGCGTTGAAATAGCGTGAAAGTGTAAATCCTAATAATTCCTAACATTTTTTAAACTTTTTAAAAATAACGGGAAAATAACGGAAAGTTTATTATTTTCACACTTCTTATTTCAGATTGACACATCGTTAAAGTATTAAATTTAATTTTGTAAATGAAAATCTATTCAAAGGACGAAGCCAAATCAGAGATTACGCGACTTGTCGACGCCTTCGGTGAAAATATAGATTTTTATAAAAGTGATAAATACAAAGAAGCCAATCTTGAAGACGAATATTTAAAACCTTTTTTACGTTATTTAAACTGGAATGTCTCAAATGAGGGTATTTCAAATATTGCCAATCGGGAAGTGATTGTTCAAGCCAAAGGGAAAAAAGGTAAAGAGCCTGACTACCTTTTACAGCTTGAAGGTAAGCCTAAATTTTATATCGAAGCAAAACACCCAAAGTATAAATTATCTAAAGACATCGGGTATATCTGGCAAGCGTATTCATACGCCTATTCAACACAGGCTTCAACGGAAAGAAAGAAAGTTGATTTTTCATTATTAACTGACTTTGAAGAGTTCCGTTTTTTTGACTGCACTTTTGCAGCAAGTAAGCAAACAGTAAATAATTTTGTAAAGATTGATTGGAAATTTAAGCAATATGAAACTGAGTTTGATAACCTATGGAATTACTTTGAAAAAGAAAACGTTCGTAAGGGAAGCCTTCAGTCACTTTATTTGAACCCAAAAGAGGTAAAAGAAAACCGCATTTCACCGGATAAGGCTTTCTTGAATGACCTTGATAATGAAAAAACCGGTTGGCGTATTCTTATTGCAAAGGATATTAAAAAGCATAATCAAGATTTATCGGCTGAATACATTACCCGTGTTGTTCAGCTTATCATTGATAGATTTATTTTCATCAAAGTACTGTCTGACCGGGAAGTAGAAGACGACTACCTTTCAGAGATTATTTTAAACATCGAAAAAGCAAGTTTGAAATCTGAAAACAGTGTAATCATGGATTCATGTAGAGATGTTTTCTCTAAACTTAACAGGACTTATAACGGAAGTATATTTGCACAAAAACAGGAACTTGAAACAGTTCATATTTCTAATAAGATTTTAAAATCTGTCTTATCAGATTTGTTGCCTGAAAATTCCAGATACAATTTTAAGCAGATACCGGTTGAAGTTCTCGGTACAATCTATGAACAGTTTCTCGGTAAGGTTATTGAGACCACTGAAAAAAGAGTTACCGTTGAATATAAACCGGAAGTAAGAAAAGCCGGCGGGGTTTACTATACTCCACAGTACATCGTTGAATACATCGTCGAAAATACAGTTGGCGAAAAACTAAAAGAATGTAAATCGGTTGAAGACGTTTTTGCCTTAAAAGTATGTGATCCGGCCTGCGGTTCAGGTTCCTTTTTGTTGGGGGCTTATGATCGGCTTATAAATTGGTGTACATATTTTTATTCACGTCAAGTAAAGCCAGGTACAAAATTAACCAAGAAACAAGCAGAGCATATTTATTTAGATGAAGATAATAATATACGCATAACTTCTAAATTGCGCCGGGAACTTTTAAGGAATTGTATCTATGGCGTTGACATAGACAATCAGGCCGTAGAAGTCGCCATCACCAGTTTGTCGCTCAAAGCCTTAGAAGGCACTCGTCATGATGAACTTTATGCCGAAGTAAATTTGTTTCATGAAACCGTATTGCCAAAACTTGAAGATAATATCAAATGCGGAAACAGTTTGATCGGAATGGACATTTTTGACGGTAAGCTCGAATTCTCAAAAGATGAAGATAAAAAGCTAAATCCGTTTGATTGGGAGAATAGTTTTCCGGGGGTGTTTAAGCAAGGTGGATTTGATTGTGTAATTGGGAATCCACCGTATGGGGCAGAATTAACAGAAATGTCCAGGCAATATTTGGATGCAGAGTTCCTTCTAAGTAATACAGACACGGCGGCTCTCTTAATCGTTAAGAAAAAAAAGCTTTTAAGATTAAATGGTCTGGGTGGTTTTATTGTACCAAAACCTTTTATTTATTCATCAAATTGGCAAAAAACCAGAGATGAAGTTTTACCAGATATTATAAAAGTCATTGATGTTTCAAAGGTTTGGAAAGAGGTTAAACTTGAAATGGTCATTGAAATTCTGAAGAAAACCAGTGAATCTTCAAAATTTTATATGTCGGGTATACGGAATGGAAATGAGATAATAGAACAAGGGGTCATAAATAAAGATTTATGTACAAAATACGGGTTTATATTATCCGGAGTGAAACCTGAAGAAATATTGATCGCAAATAAAATTCAAGAAAATAGTGTACCTTTAAATAACTTGGTTATCAATCAACGTGGAGGAATGTTGCAAAAGGGAATTCAAAATGAACCGATAGGATTAGCGGTTTTTGGCGGAAAGCAGGTTAGTCGTTATTTTATGGAAATTGAGCCAAAGGGCTACATTCCTAAAAATCAATGTTCGGATGCGAAAGCCTATGTGAAAGACAATAGTTTACTGGTTCAGAATATTGTGGCACATATTATGAATCCTGTTGACCATATTCAGATTATTGCTACAATACCCTTTGATAAGAATATTATAATCTTAGATACGATAAATCAGTTGGAGAATAAATCTAATTATAAAATCCAATTTTTGTTAGGCGTATTGTGCAGTAATTTTTGCAACTGGTATGTTTACAGATTTATTTTTGG